>DATBCN010000632.1:0-17295 GCA_036270475.1 Candidatus Angelobacter sp.
TTTCATGAGAATAGGTTATGGCTGGGACTCACATGAATTTCAGGCAGGCGTTCCCCTGAAGATTGGCGGCGTCACTCTTCCCCACACGCATGGACTCGCCGGCCATTCTGATGGCGATGTGCTCTTGCATGCCATCACTGACGCTTTGCTGGGCGCGGTTGCCGCTGGCGACATTGGCAGCTACTTTCCTCCGAGCGATCCGAAATGGAAGGGCGCTGACTCTGTCATCTTTCTGGAGGAAGCGCTGAAGCAAGTGCGGCTGGCGGGCTATGCGGTGAGCAACATTGACTCTACATTGATTTTGGCAGAGCCCAAGATCGTTCCCCATGCAAAGAAAATTCAGGCACGCGTGGCTGAATTGCTTGGCATAAAGCCTGATCAGGTTGGGATCAAAGCCAAGACTCCTGAAGGCATGGGCACGGACAATGCGGCCATTGCGCACGTTGCGGTGCTGCTGGAGAAGGTCGCCAGAGCGCAAGCGTCCACGCCAAAGCTGTCGCGTAAGAAGCCATTCCGCCGCAACACGGAAAAGAAAAAGAAAGCCTTGAAACGCAGGGGAAAAGAGTGAGCGGAGGAAGCAGGCGAATCACGCCTTTTCTCCCTTCTCTCTGCCCCTGTTTTTTCAAAGGGATTGCTTCTTGTTTCCTATCCATCTGTGCGCTAACCTGAATCGCCTCGTCGAACGACATTTTTTTACTTTCCGGTGGTGCCTATGAAGAAGTTCTTCTCCTTTCTCTTTGCGGCTTTTGTGATTATTGCCAGCACTATCAGCGCATATGCGGCTGGCCCGCTGCTTATGCAGAAGCCTACGCTCTCCAAAACGCATATCGCTTTTGCCTACGCCGGTGATCTATGGCTGGTCCCGCGTGAAGGTGGTGCGGCACGGCTGCTGACCAGTGGCAATGGCACCAAAAGCGATCCGGTGTTCTCACCGGATGGCAGCATGATCGCATTCACTGGCGACTATGACGGCAATGTGGATGTTTACGTCATGCCCAGCGAAGGCGGAGTTCCGCGCAGGCTCACGCATCATCCTGCGGCGGATGAGGTGGTTGGCTGGGCTGCGGACGGCAAATCAGTGCTGTTCCGTTCGACGCGCAACAGCTATTCACGCTTTAACCGGTTATTCACGGTTTCTCTGGAGGGCGGCTTGCCCCATGAGTTGCCGCTGCCCACGGCAGAGTTCGGCGCATTCTCTGCCGACGGCAAGCACGTCGCCTACGTTCCGGTGGACAACAACCGCAGGCTTTCCGCGATTGGATGGAAGCGCTACCGCGGCGGAAAGGCATCACGCGTGTGGATTGCGGACCTTGCTGATCTGAACCTTGAGCAGGTGCCGCGCGAGACCTCAAATGACGGCAATCCCATGTGGGTCGGCAATAAGGTCTATTTCCTCTCAGACCGCAGCGGGCCTTTCAGCCTGTTTGTGTATGATCCGACGACAAAGAAAGTCGATCCGGCGCTTCCGGGCAATGGCTCTGATATCAAGTCGGCATCGGCAGGGCCAGGCGCGATTGTCTATGAGCAGTTCGGTTCATTGAGTCTTTTTGATCCTGTCACGGGCAAAGCGCACACAGTCACGGTGACGGTCCCCGCCGATCTACCCAACGTGCGGCCACACTTCAAGAAAGTTGAAAGCGAGATTTCCGGCGCATCGCTCTCACCCAGCGGCGCGCGCGCCGTGTTTGAAGCGCACGGCGAGATACTGACCGCGCCGGGCGAGAAGGGCGACATCCGCAATCTGACCAACACGCCGGGAACCATGGAGCGCGATCCTGCATGGTCGCCGGACGGCAAATGGGTGGCGTATTTCTCTGATGAATCTGGCGAGTACCAGCTTTTCCTGAAGAGTCCGGATGGAATGAGCGAGCCCAGAAAGATCTCCTTGGGTGCTTCGCCTTCGTTTTATTATGATCCCATCTGGTCGCCGGACAGCAAGAAGATTGCCTTTTCCGATAAGCGCCTGAGCGTCTGGTATGTCGATCTGGCCAAAGGCACGCCGGTCAAGATTGATACTGACACATACGATGCGCCGCAAAGAACGCTGAACCCGGTATGGTCGCCGGACAGCCGCTGGATTGCATATTCAAAGACGCTCTCAAGCCACATGCATGCCATCTTTGCGTATTCCCTGGAGCAGGCAAAGGGCCTGCAATTGACGGATGGCCTGAGCGACGCCCGCTTCCCTTCCTTTGACCAGAAAGGGCAGTATCTGTATTTCGCGGCCAGCACTGATATTGGCCCCACGACGGGATGGCTTGATCTTTCCAGCATCAACCGGCCCATCACACGGAGCGCGTACCTGATGGTCCTGCGCAAGGACCAGCCTTCACCGCTGGCGCCGGAAAGCGATGAAGAGAAGGCGGCTGACGATTCCAAGCCGGACGCCGACAAAGCGGCAAAACCTGAAGACAAAACAGAGCAGGAGCCGGGGAGCGCGGAGGACAAAGCCAAAGCACAGGATGCTCGCGCGGCCAAATCAGTGAAGAGCGAAGGTGTTGTGGTGCGGATTGACGCGGAGAACATCAGCCAGCGCATTTTGGCGCTGCCGATTCCGCCGCGCGACTACAGCAAGCTGTTGGCGGGCAAGGCGGGAACAATATTTCTGGTTGAAGATCCGCTGCGTCCCAGCCCAGACCAGCAGACGACCTTGTGGCGGTTTGATCTGACATCGCGCAAACCGGAAAAGCTGATGGAAGGCGCGAACAATTTCACTGTCTCCTTTGACGGCAAGAAGATGCTTTACAGCAAGGGCCGCAGAGACAACATGAAGTGGTTTATCAGTTCCGCGACCGCGCCGCCCCGCGGCGAAGGTCCGGGTGGCGCAGCCAAGCCTGAGACGCCACTGAACCTAGCCCGCATGGAAGTATTGGTTGACCCCCGCGCGGAGTGGAAACAGGAGTACAACGAAGTTTGGCGCATTGAGCGCGACTTCTTTTACGATCCGAAACTGCATGGCCTTGACCTGCCGGCGACAAAGAAGCATTACGAGCCATATCTTGAGAATGTAGGCAGCCGCATTGACTTCAGCTATCTACTTTCTGACATGCTCGGGGAACTTACCGTTGGGCACATGTATATCCGCACACCGGCCGAGCCACCGTCAGAGCAAGGCAAGGTGGGCCTGCTGGGCGCGGATTACACCATTGAAAATGGACGTTATCGCCTGTCGCACATCTACCAGGGTGAAAACTGGAACCCGCAGTTGCGCGCTCCTCTGACGCAGCCCGGAGTCAACGTGCAGGAAGGCGATTACCTGCTGGCAGTGAATGGCAGGGAATTGCGCGGCACCGACGAAGTGTTTGCGCTGTTTGCCGGCACTGCGGACAAAGCAACCGTGCTGAAAGTCGGTCCCACAGCGGATGGCAAGGGCGCGCACACGGTAACGGCGGTGCCGATTGAAAACGAGGCAGCGTTGCGCAACCGCGCATGGATTGAAGGCAATCTACGCAAAGTGGACAAACTCAGCGGAGGCCGGGTGGCTTATGTTTACCTGCCCGACACCGGGTTTGGCGGATACACGTCATTCAACCGCTACTTCTTTGCCCAGGTTGGGCGCGAAGGCGCGGTGATTGATGAGCGCTTTAACGGCGGCGGATCAGCGGCGGATTACGTGATCGACTACCTGCGGCGGCCGCTGCAAAACTACTGGATGACCCGCGAAGGCCAGGACTTTACCACGCCGGTGGGCGCAATCTTCGGCCCCAAGGCGATGATTATCAACATGTATGCCGGTTCCGGAGGCGACGCGCTGCCCTGGTATTTCCATGACGCCAAGCTGGGCCCGCTCGTTGGCACGCGGACCTGGGGCGGTCTGGTGGGAATCTATGACTATCCCAATCTGATGGACGGCGGATCAGTCACCGCGCCGCGCGTGGCTTTCTACAACCGAACGGGCGATTGGGACGTGGAGAACCATGGCGTTGCGCCGGACGTTGAGGTGGAGATTACGCCTAAAGACTGGGTCGGCGGACATGATCCGCAGTTGGAGAAAGCGCTTTCACTGGTGATGGATTCACTCAAGCAGAATCCGCTGCCGGTAGCCAAACGTCCGGTGTTCCCTAACTATCAAAATCGGTCGAGCTAGGGCGTGCCTGCGGCTGGAGGAGCGGGCAAGAGGAAGTAAGAAAAGGGCATCGTATTTTGGGCGCCAGATTTTTTTGGCTGGCGCCCAAGCATTTTGAATGTAACTTTCGTAAGATTCGCAGGTAGAAAGTAAGTATGGGAAATAGACCGGCAGGCTATTGGATTCTCTTGATCGTTGCCATTGCGGCGGTGGCGGCCTCGTTCATCATGCGGTCATCCGCTGACCTGCAAATGCGCGAGATCTCCAAATATGTGGGTTATGGCGCAATTGCTTTGTTGGTGATAGCACGTATCGCTTTCCGCAGAAAAGTCGATCCCACGCCGCCGATGCCAAGGGACTAGCTGGGACAGGGCAACGCGCCGCAAAAGCTATTGCGGACCGCAAATCAAATTTATGACGGCATCGAAAGCCAGATGCGCCCAGCTTCAATCAAGGCAATAAATATCCCAATGACGAAGTAGAGGTTCTGCGCGGTAGCATCACTGGGCGGGGCGGGCAGTTCAACGCCGCGGCTGCGGAAATATCCATCTAACGCTCGTTCATGCTGCATGATCATGCTGGCCAGCGGGCGATGGAAGATGGCGATCATCACCCCGAGCAGCAATCTGGTAATTTCTACGACCATAGTGTTTCTGAGTCTAAGCATGGCGCCGGACGGCCACAATCAGTAGAAAAACCTAGTTAAAGGGGCAAATGCAGCCCTGAATGGCGGTTTTTGCGCCTCCGGCCCCGGCCAGCAGGGGTATCCGGTGTTATCATAAAAGCTACCTACCTTCCCATGAATGCAGACCTGGAAAGACTCGTTGAGCTGGAAAAAGTTGATCGGGAGGCTTTCCGCCTGACCGAAGAGGTGGCCGGCTTGCCCAAACGGGTGGCCGCCATCGAGGAAAAGCTGGCCGAGCACAAGGCCGCGGTGGAGAAAGCCAAGGCCCAGATCAAGAGCAATGAGGCCAACCGCCGCCAGATGGAAGCGGACATTAAGGGCTTCCAGGAAAAGATTGCCAAGTACCGCAGCCAGTCCTCCAGCGTGAAAACCAATGACGAATACCGCGCCCTGATGCATGAAGTGGAATTCGCGGAAAAGCAGATCAGCGGTTGTGAAGACAAGATATTGGAACTGATGGTGGCCCTGGAAAGCGAAGAAAAGGCCCTGAAAATTGCCGAGGCTGAGCTGAAGACCGAGGCCGCCGATGTAGAAAAAGAGAAGGTTGCAGCGCGCGTCCGCACAGCGGAAGACGAAAAGCTGCTGGTGGGACTGAAGGAAAAGCGTGAGCAGCTTCGCTCTGGAGTTGGCGACAGCAACCTGGCCCACTATGACCGCGTGATGCGGCAGCGGAAATCGGCCATTGCCGAGGCCCGCGACCAGAAATGCATGGCCTGTTTTGTGATGGTGCGTCCGCAAACCTGGCAGGACATCCGCACCAACGAGCAGATTGTTACCTGCAACTCCTGCGGACGGATTCTCTACTATGATCCGGCCAGCGAACCGGCGGCGCCGGAGCCAGCCAAGAAGAAGAGCAAAGCGCGCGCCGCCGAGGTTGAGACCGAAGCAGAAACCGAACCAGCCGCTGAAGCCACACCCACGCAGTAACCCGGCCTTCCTATATTCTGTTTCCCTGATGGCAAACAGCTCTCCGCAAAAAGTAATTGTGAATGACCGCGCGGCCAAGCGCCTGCGTGAAGGCCATGCCTGGGTTTACGCCTCGGACGTGCTGAACGACGCCGGCACGCAATCCGGCGCGTTGGTGCATGTGATTGGCCCCAGGGACAAGGCGCTGGGTTCAGCCATTTACAGCTCATCGTCACAGATCAAGCTGCGCCTGCTGGGCCGGGAGCCTTTGAATTCAGATGATGGGCTGATGGAGTTGGTGCGGCAGCGGCTAGCTGCGGCCATCGATTACCGGCGAGCGTTGGTATCCGATTCTGATGCATGCCGCCTGGTCTTCAGCGAGGCTGACCGGCTGCCGGGGCTGATTGTCGATCGCTACAACGATGTTTACACGTTTCAGGTGCTCACGCAGGCATGGGACCGCCCAGAGCGGAAACAGGCAATCATTGAAGCGCTCAAAAAACTTACCGGTGCGGAGAATATTGTGGAGCGAACCGATGAGCGTATTCGCGAGCTGGAACAGTTGCCGGCGGTGGAATCAGCGCTGGCAAGCGGCAGCAAAAGCAGCACGGTGTTTGCCATGAACAGCGTCAGGTTTCACTATGACGCGCTGGGCGGTCAGAAGACTGGCGCGTTTCTTGATCAGCGCGAGAATTATGCCGCCGCGCTCCAGTACGCTCGGGGTGAGGCGCTGGACGTTTGCACATATCAGGGCGGCTTTGCGTTGCACCTGGCGCGAACTTGCCACAAGGTAACCGCAGTGGACATCTCGCGCGAGGCGCTGGAGGTCGCGGAGCGAAACGAGAAGTTAAACGCCGCTGCGAACAAGCTGGAGATCGAGTGGATCGAGGGTAATGCTTTTGACTTGATGAAAGACTATGCCACGGCAGGTAAGCAGTATGACTTGATCGTGCTCGATCCGCCGGCCTTCGCCAAATCAAAGAAACAACTGGAAGCGGCCATGCGAGGCTACAAAGAACTGAACCTGCGGGCGATGAAGATGCTTCGTCCGGGCGGCGTGCTGGTGACGTGCTCGTGTTCCTTTGCCGTGAGCGAAGAAGATTTTATGGCAATGCTGACCGAGGCTGCCCAGGACTCACATCGGACGGTCCGTGTGCTGGAAAAGCGCACCCAGGCCAAAGATCATCCGATTTTGCTGGGGGTGCCGGAGACGTTTTATCTGAAGTGTTTTGTGCTGTCAGTGGCCTGATTAGGCTGTTCTCCCTGAGTGGCGTTTGCCCGTTTTCCATGGCGAAAAGTTTGGTTTCCGAGGCATTCAAAACTTTCTTTTTCCAATATTTACTCTGCCGCCAACAAAACATAAACTATTGAAAATAAACAGTATAAATACCATAATTTTTATATTGACAACAATACACTCATATTTTATGATTCGTTTGTACTAATAAAGTATCTAAGCATTCTAAACGGCATTCATCAGTACCAACATCATTTGAAGGAGAACAAAAAAATGACCACCATTACTCGAATTGACCCCTTCCGCGAACTGGCCAGCTTTTTCCAGAGCTTTGAGCCGACTGGCAAGGACCAGTTGACCTCAGGCAGCTTTGTCCCGCCGGTTGACGTCTATGAGGACGAACAGAACCTGGTCCTGAAGCTGGAAGTTCCGGGCGTAAACGAAGCTGACCTGAACGTGAGCGTTGAGAACAACACTCTTACCGTCCAGGGCGAGCGCAAGTTTGAAAAAGAGGAGAAAGAAGAAAATTTCCATCGCATTGAGCGCCGGTATGGCTCCTTCCTCCGCACTTTCAAGCTGCCTAACACCGTGGACGCGGAAAAGGTGGAAGCCAGCTATGAGAAGGGCATCCTGAAGATCTCTTTGGCCAAGCGGGCTGAAGCCAAACCACGGCAGATCAAGGTAGGCAACGGAGAAAAGACCCTGCAGGCATAAGCAAGAGTACGGGAAATCCCGCAATCAGGTGCCATAAAGTCCGTACGGGAGATGGAGATCATCTCCCGTTTCTTTTGATTAAGGCGGGACAGCACAATCGATTCAAGCAGGCATCCGGTAAACGCGAGACAATTGAAGATACTGAGCTTGCGAAGGGGAAGGATCTCAGCAATAAGACTTTTTCAGGAGCGAGAGTATGGCAATTCGATGGGACAAATTTACAGTCAAGGCACAGGAGGCGATCCAGCAGGCCAATGAGATCGCGGGGGAGCACGGCAATCCGGAGATGCTGCCGCTGCATCTGCTGGCGGCACTGTTGCAGGACAGTGAAGGCATAGTTGTGCCTGTGTTGGACAAACTCGGCGTGAAATCGGCAACCCTGCAGGCGCAGGTGATGGAGCGGATTGATAGGTTGCCGAAAGTGGCCGGCGCGTCGGCGCAGCCGCATTTGTCCGCCGCCATGGCAAAGGCGCTGGACCAGGCTTTTAAAGAAGCCGACACATTCAAGGATGAGTATGTCTCCACCGAGCATTTGTTGCTGGCCATGGTCCGGGACAAGGACAAAAGCAATGAAGCAGCCCAGCTTCTTGCGGCGGCGGGCGCGAAGCATGACGCGATCCTGAAGTCGCTTACTTCCGTACGTGGGTCGCAGCGCGTGACGGACCAAAATCCTGAAGGCAAATACCAGGCGCTTTCCCGCTATGCGAAAGACCTGACGGAGCTGGCGCGCAAGGGCAAGCTCGATCCGGTGATTGGTCGCGATGAAGAGATTCGCCGCGTGGTGCAGGTGCTTTCCCGCCGGACGAAGAACAATCCAGTGCTGATTGGCGAGCCTGGAGTAGGCAAGACGGCGATTGTGGAGGGCCTGGCGCAGCGGATTGTCTCCGGTGATGTGCCGGAGATACTGAAAAACAAGCGGGTGGTTGGACTGGATTTGGGAGCGATGCTGGCGGGCGCAAAGTACCGCGGCGAATTTGAAGACCGCTTGAAAGCCGTGCTGAAGGAAATTGAAGACTCCAATGGGCAGATCATTCTTTTTATCGACGAGTTGCACACGCTGGTGGGCGCGGGCGCATCTGAAGGCGCAATTGACGCCAGCAACATGCTCAAACCGGCGCTGGCCCGGGGCGAGCTGCGCGCTATTGGCGCGACCACGCTGAACGAATTCCGCAAATATATCGAAAAGGATGCGGCGCTGGAGCGGCGCTTCCAGCCTGTGCTGGTGAGCGAGCCGACGGTGGAAGACACCATCTCCATTCTGCGCGGACTCAAGGAAAAATATGAGGTGCATCACGGCGTCCGGATTAAAGATTCATCCATTGTCGCGGCGGCAACGCTCTCTAACCGTTACATTACAGACCGATTTCTGCCTGACAAAGCCATCGATTTGATCGATGAGGCGGCGTCTTCACTGCGTATACAGATTGATTCCATGCCCACGGAAATTGACCAGTTGGAACGGCGGGCGACGCAGTTGGAAATCGAAAAGCAGGCGCTCAAGAAAGAAGACGATGCTAATTCCAAAGAGCGGCTGGCTGTGGTGCAGCGCGAGCTAGCGCAGATCCGCGAGCAGGCCAATGTGCTGAAGATCCGCTGGAAGGAAGAGAAAGAAGGTATTACCCGCATCCGCGCGCTCAAAGAGAAGATCGAGCAATTGAAGATTGAAGAGCAGCAGGCAGAGCGCACCGGAGATCTGGAGCGCGTGGCGGCAATCCGGTATGGCGATCTGCGCCAGGCGGAGACGGAGTTGGCCCGGTTGAGCGCGCAGGCTGACGATAAGCAGCGCCGCATGTTGAAGGAAGAAGTGGACGAAGAAGATATTGCCCGGATTGTCTCCAAATGGACCGGCATACCGGTCTCAAAGATGCTGGAAGGCGAAGTGCGGAAACTCGTCACCATGGAAGACCGGCTTCGGCAGCGCGTGGTTGGCCAGGATGAAGCGTTGGAGCGCGTGGCCAATGCCGTACGGCGTTCACGTGCTGGGTTGAGCGATCCCAAGAAGCCGATTGGATCATTCATTTTCCTGGGGCCTACGGGCGTGGGAAAAACCGAGCTGGCGCGTGCGCTGGCGGAGTTTCTCTTTGACGACGAACATGCCCTGGTCCGCATCGACATGTCTGAATACATGGAGAAGCATGCGGTCTCGCGGTTGATCGGCGCGCCTCCGGGGTATGTGGGTTATGACGAAGGCGGCCAACTGACGGAAGCCGTGCGCCGCCGGCCTTACAGCACGATCCTGTTTGATGAGATTGAGAAGGCGCATCCGGATGTGTTCAACATCCTGCTGCAAATTCTGGATGATGGGCGTTTGACTGATTCCAGGGGCCGCACCGTGGATTTCAAGAATACGGTGATTATCATGACGTCAAATATCGGCGCCAGCTATCTGCAGGCCGAGGGCGTGAGTTCACCGGAGGCTTTTGCCGAAGCGACAGACCACGTGATGGAGGCGCTGCGGCAGCATTTCCGTCCGGAGTTCCTGAACCGCGTGGACGATGTGATTGTCTTCAAGCCGCTGGGCGAGGAGCAGCTCACGCGCATCATTGAGTTGCGGCTGGATGATCTGCGCAAGCTGTTGGCGGAGCGCAAAATCACCATCGAACTAACGCAGCCGGCCAAGGAGCTGTTGTTTATGGAAGGTTATGACCGGGCGTACGGGGCGCGTCCACTGAAGCGGGCGATCCAGAGGATGATCCAAGACCCGCTGGCGTTGAGGATACTGGAAGGCGAGGTGCTGCACGGCGATCATGTGGTGGTGGAAGCTGACGTGCCGAAACGGCAGATGGTGTTTACCGTGAGTGGGCGGACTGAGGCCAAGCCGGCGAAATCCCGCCGGGCCAGCTAAGACGCGATAAAGCTCAGGCCGCGAGAAAGCGCCGGTAGCGAAAGCAATTTTTTTCCGACTGGCGCTTGTTCGTGGCTTGGTTTTTTGGGGGAGTGAAACCCGACCCGCTGCAAAACCAGCCGCTTCAGTCCTTGGACTTCCTGGTTTCGGCTTTGGCTTCAGACTTCTTTGGCTTGGCGTCCTTTTCTTTTTCTTTACCTTTTGCGCCATCTGGCTTGGCCGCTTCTTTATCTTTCCCTTTGTCCTTTTTTTCCGGCTTGTCCGGATCGCCGTCAGACTTGGCGTTGTCGCCGCCTTTTCCGCCGTAGTCGGTCACATACCAGCCACTCCCCTTGAATTGCACGTTCGGGGCGTGCATAACCTTTTCGACTGGGCTGCCGCACTCGGGGCATTTCTTGATGGGCCGGTCAGAGAACTTCTGGATCTTTTCAAACTTGTGTCTGCACTTTTTGCACTGGTATTCGTAAAGAGGCACTCGGAAATATCCTCAAACTAAAGAAGTGTTTGTGCTCTGATTTTAGCAGAGAGCACTTTTATCGAAAGAATGCCGGCGCAACAGCGCGTTGCGCTGATGCTATGCTTACCGCGGTAATCGACATCACAATGTCTGAGAATACAAAACGGGGCACGCTGTATGTGGTGGCCACTCCTATTGGCAACCTGGAGGACATTACTTATCGCGCCGTTCGCGTGTTGCGGGAATCTGACCTGATTGCCTGCGAGGACACGCGTCACACAGCCAAGCTGCTGCAACATTATGGCATTGATAAACCCACCGTCAGCTACCACGAACACAACGAAGTTACGCGCGCGGAAGAGCTGGCAGCGAAGCTGGAGCAGGGGCTTACGGTAGCGCAGGTTTCCGATGCAGGCATGCCGGGAATATCCGATCCCGGATATCGCGTGATTAAGCTGGCGATTGAGCGCGGAGTGCAGGTTGTTCCGATTCCTGGTGCGTCTGCGCTAGTAGCGGCGCTGGCGGCGAGCGGCTTGCCCACTGACAGCTTTCAATTTCTTGGCTTCCTACCAGCCAAGTCAGGGCAGCGGCGCACGACCCTAGAGACTCTTCGACATGCAGAGCACACAACGGTGGTCTATGAAGCCCCACATCGCATTGCTGAGACGATGAAAGATATTGTCGAGTTATTGGGGGCGGAACGGACGGTGGTGCTGGCCCGTGAGCTTACCAAGATACATGAAGAATTTATTCGCGGCACGGCAGCAGAGGTGATGGCCGGGACGCAAGCCCAGGAATTGCGGGGCGAGATTACGCTTGTGATCGGCAAGAGTGAAGCGCAGGAAACACAGGCAATTGTGAAAGGCATGACGCAACGGCTGGCGGAGATCATGCGCGAGCAGAAGCTCGATGAGAAAGCGGCACTCAAAGTCCTGGCCAAGGAGCGAGGACTTTCCAAGAGCGAAGTTTACAGAGAATTGCAGCGGGCACGCAGCCGGAAGTCTTAAGTATTTCTTAGATTAAAACACTACGGGTACAGCAAATCTTGATTCATAATTACGCTGCTGCAGCAGTATTTTTGCGTTTTGGAACGCTTGGCCAGCATGTAACCATGCTCTTTAAGGGCTTGATGCGTTCGTGGAAGAGTGGTGCATGTCAGGAAACGCATCCCGCGGGGACTCATCTTCAAAGCGGCTTTTACTGATCGGCGGTATTGCCGCCACAGTGCTGGCTGTCCCTTTGGCTGTTCCTGGTATTTTCTCCTCCCAGTTTCTTCCTCACGCTTTCTGTTATACGGGAGACGCGGGACTTATCTCCGCGCATTTGATATCCGATGCGCTCATCTGGTTGTCCTACGTTGTGATTGCGGGAACCCTCGTTTACCTTGTACGTCAACTAAAAAACGAAATGCCTTTCCAGTGGATGTTTCTTGCCTTCGGGCTGTTCATCATCGCCTGCGGCTTTACACATTTTATGGAAATTGTGACGTTATGGAAGCCGGTCTACTGGGTCTCAGCTTATGTAAAGATCATTACTGCCGTCGCGTCCGCGCTCACCGCTGTCGCTCTGCCTCCGCTGGTGCCAAGAATCAGAGAACTGGCAAAGTCCGCTGCCCGATCGCGTGAGATCCAGGACGAACTGGCTGCAAGTAACCGCGAGCTTGAGGCGTTCAGTTACTCCGTCTCTCACGATCTGCGCGCACCTTTGCGAGCAATCGACGGATTCAGCCAGGCGGTTCTGGAAGACAGCGCAGGCAAACTGGACGAGCAAAGCAAGGCAGATCTGCAGCGGGCGCGCGCTGCCGCCAAGCGCATGGGAGCGCTCATTGACGATCTTTTGAAATTGTCCCAGACCGCGCGTTCTGATATGTCACGCGAACGTGTGGACCTGAGCCGCATGGCCCAGGAAATTGCAACCCAGCTTAAGGCTACCGGCCCGGAACGAAATACCTGCTTTACGATTGCGCCTGGACTTGTAGTGGTGGGGGATCGTGGACTTCTGCAGGTGGCCCTGGAAAATCTTCTCAGCAACGCCTGGAAATTTACCGGCAAGACAGTGCATGCCACAATCGAACTTGGAATGGAGCAGCAGAATGGCCATAAGACATTTTTCGTGCGCGACAATGGGGCCGGTTTCGATATGCAGTATGCGTCCAAGCTGTTTGGGGCCTTTCAACGCATGCATGACAGCAATAGTTTTCCCGGTACCGGCGTTGGACTGGCGACCGTGCAACGGATCATTCGCCGCCATGGAGGCCGCATCTGGGCAAAAGCCGCTATTGACCAGGGCGCCACATTTTATTTTGAACTGAATCGCCAATAGAGTTGCGAGGAGAGCATGAATCACATGAATCAGAAGACCATCCTGCTGGTGGAAGACAATCCGGATGATGCGGACCTGACGCTCCGTGCTTTAAAAAGAAATAACATTTTGAATGAAGTTAGAGTGGCGCGGGATGGAGTGGAGGCACTGGAGTATCTGCTGCCCCGCGCTGACCAGCAAAAAACAGCAATGCCGGCAATGGTATTGCTGGATCTGAAGCTGCCGCGAATCGATGGCATAGAAGTGTTGCGGAGCATCCGGGCGGATGAACGCACACAATTATTGCCAGTCATTATCCTTACTACATCGAAAGAGCAGGAAGATCTGATTAACGGCTATCGCCATGGCTGCAACAGCTATATCCGCAAGCCGGTAGACTTTTCAGAATTCATGACGGCGGTACAGCACATTGGATTGTATTGGCTGGGGCTGAATGAGTCGCCCCAGATTTAATTGCTCCCAAAAGCAACTACTCGCCCGATGTGTGATCGTGGACAATTTTCCATCCGCCGGGAAGGCGCTTGAAAATCAATGTGAATAATCCATGCGGCTGCTTGCCGTCAGAAAGTGTAAGCTGCCATTTGCCGGTCACCACGGCGGAGCGTTGGCTGAGCAGGTCAATGTTCAAGTCCTGAAATTCAAGCTGGCCCATCTCCTTGCCTTCAGATTGATAGCGCTGGCGGTAACGCTGCAATGTTGGCTCCCAGCCTTTGGTGACGGCGCCGCCGGAAAAGAAGATAAGCTCAGGCGAATGCCAATATCCCTGCATGAAAGCCTCAAGCCGGCCATGGTTCCAGGCTTCAACCTGGGACAGCAAGACATGCTTGATGCCTTCTTCCAGGTCGGCGCGCAACTCTTGCGGCGTCTCTTCCAGTTGGGCGTGAGGCGCGGAAGATCGCGGACCGGGGGCCGCGCTGGATTTATTTCCCGTTTGCTGTGAGAGCAACATGGGCAGGAGCATTAAGGCAATCAAGTTTAGGTGCATAGCAGGCATTGTAAGGCGGGCCACGGGCAAATCTGAGGGTTTTCTCCCTGATTGAGGGTCTGCAAACTAAAGTCACGTACCAGACGCACCGGCGCATTGACCCGGAGTAACAGAATGGGATATTTTCGGGTCACTCGGGAGTGTTTATTCTCCTGTTACAAATGTCGATAAAGTTTTTACGTCTCTCCCCCAAGACAAGCAAAGGGCGCCACAAGTCACAAAGAAATTAAAGCCCCCATGATGTCTCTACAGACGGTTGGCAGATACGAGATCACCGGTGAACTGGGTCGCGGCGCAATGGGCGTCGTGTACAAAGCCCTTGATCCGACCATTGGCCGGACCGTAGCACTCAAAACGATGCGGCTCGACGTCCATGGACTGGACGCGCAGGAGATGGTACGCCGCTTCCAGAATGAAGCGCGCGCCGCGGGCGTTCTGAACCATCCCAATATCGTCACAATTTATGACGCGGGCGAGCAGGACGGCATCTTCTACATCGCCATGGAATTTATTGAAGGCACCACGCTGCATGAGGTGCTGACGGAGCAGCGCGTTCTGGCAACCGATGAGGTGTTGCAGCTTACGCGCCAGATTTCCCGCGGACTGGATTACGCGCACTCCAATGGAATTGTTCATCGTGACATAAAGCCGGCCAACATCATGATTACCGGCAACGGCACGGTCAAGATCATGGATTTTGGCATTGCCAAAACCGGCGGGCAGGTCACGAATACCGGCCAGGTGCTGGGGACGCCCAACTATATGTCGCCCGAACAGGTGAAAGGCCGTCCCTTGGATGGGCGCTCTGACCTTTTCAGCCTGGGTGTAATTCTTTATGAGATGCTGACCGGCGAAAAACCATTCGTCGGCCAGAATGTTACGACGATCATTTACAAAATCGTCAACGAAAACCCGATCACGCCACGCGATCTGGATGTAACCGTCCATCCCGGTTTGAGTGCGATTGTCACCAAGGCACTGGCCAAAGCGCCTGACGATCGCTATCAGACCGGGGCGGACCTTGTCCGCGACCTGGAGAATTACAAACTGGCAGGGCCTGTCCGCACCGGTTCAACCGCCGCAATGCCGGCGCCTGCTCCACCGGAAAAAACTGTTGTGCTACCGGTACGAGTTGTCTCCGGCAGCACAGCCATGGCTGCCGCAGCCGCGCCTGCGCCAGTCAAAAGACCGATTCCGTTGCTCCGCCCCACAACGGCGATTCTTGCCAGCAAGCACAGCCTGCTTATTGCCACGATCATCACGGTTGTAGTGCTGGGCTGCGCCATGGGCGGCTATGCCTACCACAGGACACAAGTAAAAATGCGCCAGCTTGCCGCGGAGGCCAAAGCAAGAGAAGCCAAACAGCAAGCAGAGCGCGAACCTATTGCCATTGCCATTCCTGCGCCCACGCCGACGCCGGAAGTGATAGCGCCGGACACCACGGTAAAGTTCTTCGCGTCAAAGAAAACAGCCAAAGAGCAAAAGCAACAGGCCCCGCCACAGAAGGCCACCAGTTCACCGAACCAGGTCTTTATTCAGCAGAGCGAATTGAAACTGATTTCAAAACCAGACGGCGCGAAGGTGGAGATTGACGGCTGGAGCGAGCCGAACTGGATTACACCGTTCACCGCGTCACACCTTGCCGCCGGAAACCATACGATTGTTTTCACCAAGGCCGGTTATCTGCAGCAGACGCGCAGCATTGAATCGGTGGCAGCCAGGAGCATTGACGTTTCCGCGGAGCTGGCGCCGGCAGTCTCAACGATTGTTGTCACCAGCAATCCGGCAGGCGCAAACGTGTGGGTGGATGCAAAAGACAGCGGCATGACCACGCCAGCACAACTTACGGTGGAAAAAGGATTTCATAAAGTCACGGTGCGCAAGGCGGGGTTTAAGGACGCATCGACCGAAGAGACTGTCACGGAAGGCCAGACGATGAGCTTTTCACCGGTCCTGCTGAGCGTAAATCCACAGTCAGAAGACGGCAAAAGCCCAACGCTGCTGCGGCGCATCTTTGGCACGGACACGATTCCCGAAGGCAAAGGGCTGGTCCATATCCGGACGAACCCTGAAGGCGCCGCAATCGTGGTGGATGGCAAGCCTGCTCCCAAGAAGACCAATGCGCGCTGGCCGGCCGATCCCGGGGTTTACAGCATTGTTCTGCAACTGAACGGATACAAATCAGTACACCGGAACGTTCGCGTGCAAAAAGGCAAAGTCGTCAACATTGACGAGATACTCGAGAAACAGTAACCATGTCCTATGGCCCGCCTGATTATCTCCTCGCCTGACGGGAAAAACGGGATACTGGAACTCAACAAACCCGTAATTACGGTGGGCCGGGGCAATGCCAATGATCTGGTCCTGAATGATCCCAGCGTAAGCCGCTTCCATGCGGTCATCAAGCTCAGAGACAATTCCATTTTTGTTGCCGACCGCGGCAGCACCAACGGAATCGTGCTGAACGACAAAAAAATCAGCAAGGAAACCGAACTCAAAAACGGCGATGTCGCTCTGGTGGGCCTTTACAAGCTGCTGCTGGAAAGCGTGGACGAAAAAGGCATACAGGTGCGCCGGGGCGAGTGGCCGTCAACGCTGAACCACATCATGAGCGGCCACGTGGAGCAGGCGGTGTTGCCGCGGAGCAATGATGTTTCCAGCAGTGAACTCTCTGACCTGGCCGTGCGGGTGAAGAAGCTGGAGCGGGAAAACTATCTGCTTACGGTTTTATACGAAGCGGGCAAGGCGTTGAATTCCAAGCTGGCGCTGGAGCATATCTGCGAGCAGGTAGTTTCGCTGGCCTGCCTGATCGAGGGAGTGGAACGCGGCTTTGTGATGTTGTTTGATGAGCGCGGAGAAGTTTTACGGCAAAGCGAAGTCCGGTATCGCGATCCTGAAATTTCAGGGAGCAGGCAGCAGATCATCCTGAGCAAGAGCGTGCTGGAGATGGTGCGCAAAGAGAAGCAGCCGATCCTGATTGAAGACGTGAGCGCCGACGAACGCTTCAGCGGCAGTGAGAGCCTGAAGATTTCCGGCTTGCGCTCCGCCATGTGCGCGCCTCTGGTGGGAAAAGACAGG
>DATBCN010000633.1:0-8071 GCA_036270475.1 Candidatus Angelobacter sp.
AGCATAGCCTGGCCACGCAATATACATCTTTCGTCGCGGTGGAAGAACAAACGGTAGTCTCAAACGGCAAGCCGGTAAAAGTTGAAGTCCCGGTAGAGCTGCCTTCTGGCGTTTCACCGCTGGCGGTACCAGGTGGCATCAGCTCAAAGGACGCGCTGCTGCATGTACCGCAACCAGGATTAGCCATGAACTATATGACCTCGGCTCCTGCCCCCGCAAAGGTGGGCGCAAGCAATGAGACGATAGAAGTCAGTGCCGATGCTCCGCTGATCGACACGTCCTCTTCGCAGGTCACTCACACTTTTTCGGGAACCGATTTGCATCCTGAGGCCCGCGTAGGCGACGGGCCGGGAATTATCGGCGGCGTGAAAAACCATTTTGAGGCAAAGCAGAAAGCCGAGTGGGACGCCAATCTCAAACTGGTGCAGCCCAAATTCAGCGCTGACCTGGTCTCGTTCTATCAGTGCGCCAGCATCGGTTCCACGCCGGACGGAAAAACCTGCGAACCGCCCGCATCAAAAGCCGTGAAGGTCAAAATTGAATTGACCTCAGCGGGAGCGGCCGTGGCGCAGAGGCTTGCGCTGGCTGGATTCAAGGTGGAGTCAGGAAAAGGATCGCTGCAATTGACCGGCAGCATCCTTACACACCGGCTCAAGCAGTTGGCACAAATCGCGGAGGTGAAAACAGTATCGCTGGTCCAATAAACTGACAATTCGAGGAGAGAAACCGACGAAGGGGACGCCACCGCAGCGTCCCTTTTGTTTTGTGAATTGTCCGTGCAGCAAACAGCCGTGTGCTAACGCACTTCAACGGCTTGCTTGAGCTTGAAGCTGAGCATAGTTTCTGCCGGCAGGACAATTTCTTTGTTGCCGGTAAACGCCGCGCCCGCGGTACCCGCGCCAGCGCCTGCCACGGCTCCAATGGCCGCTCCTTTGCCGCCTCCGGCAAGTGCGCCAATCAGCGCTCCAGCGCCCGCGCCGCCGCCGATGAATCCCGCCGAACGTTTCCCTTTACCGGAAGCCGAGCGCGCCACCATGCTGGTTTGCACCGGCGTCTCCTTGCCATGGATGCTCACTGAATTGAGCCTGACTTCAAGCAGTGCTCCGCCTTTAAAGTGGCCCATGGCTTTGGCGTCCACCACTGTGCCGCGTGCCGCTGCGCCTTTTTCAATCACTGTCTTGCCGTCAACCACTACCGGCTCGCCGACGGTTGCAGAAAACTCCTGACCGGCGGTGCTGCTCTTGGAGCTGAGGGTTTCACCCAGCCGGACGCTGATCTGCGTCCCTACCGGGATGTTGATGGCTTGCGGAACAGGCTTGGGTTCCGTGGTCTTATTTCCCGCAGCTTTGGCGCCGCCTGCGCCGTCGCTCGCCGCACCACCGCTGGCGGCGTTGGGGTTATCGGTTGAAGATGCCGGCGTGCTCGAATTATTCGAACATCCAAGCACAATACAGAGCGCGCAGAGCGCCATAAATTTCAGCATACGAGTAGCTTTCACGGAAACCCCCTTGTCGACACTTTGCGAGTGTTTGCAGAATTATAGCTGCTGGCGCGGCAAAACTATTGTTTCTCAGTCGCCGCAGCGGTTGCATTTTGTTGCGGCGCCGGCTGAGCCAGGGTTGAATCAGCCTGGGTTGGGTCAGCCTGAGTTAGGTTATTTTGACTTGGCTCGGACTGGCCTGTCTCCGGGTCGGCAGCGGCGGGAACGCCGTTCGCTGATTTTATTTTCTCCAGATATTTTTTTGAATTGAGCAGCGGCCGCTCCAGGCTGGAATTATAAGTAGTCCACTCGGCTTCTGGCTCCCGGCCAAAGTGTGCGCGCATGCTCTCCATTTTGGAATCCAGATCATCCAGGTAGTGCAGCATGAGCGCCTCGGGAAACATGGGCAGCTTGGGGCTGCCAAATTCGTATTTGCCGTGATGGCTGATGATGAGGTGTTCGATCAGGGTCTTGTATTCACCGGGAAAGCCCGGGACCTGCGCGATTTTCTCCTGCAACATTTCCAGTTCAATGATCATGTGGCCCAAAAGCTGGCCGCGCGTGGTGTAGGTGAAAGAACGCGCAAAGGTCAGCTCATGCACTTTGCCAATGTCATGGAGAAACGCGCCCGTCAACAGCAGATCGCGATGAATGGTTTCCGGATAGTTGCGGCACGCCAGATCGCAAAGGTTAAACAGCGAGACAACATGGTCCAGCAGCCCGCCGATAAAAGCGTGATGCAGTGTTTTGGCCGCAGGAGCGCTTTTATATGCCTGCTCGATTTGCGGATCAGCCATGAATGCGCGCACCAGCGCCTGCAGGTGAGGGTCGCGAAAGCTATCCACAAAGCCGCGCACCGTTTCCCACAGCGCGCCAATGTCTTTTGTGGTGCGGGGCAGGTAATCGTCAAAATCAACCTCTGACTCCTGCATGGACCGCACTTTGTGGACGGTAAGCTGGAAGCGTCCGTTGAACTTGTTGAGCAGGCCGCGCACTTTGACGAAATCATCCTGCTCAAAGCAGTTGATGTGCTCGGTTACGTTGTCCCACATCTTGGCGTCCAGATGGCCGGTGCGGTCCGCCAGCGTCATGGCCAGGTACAATTCGCCGCTTTTTTTCGGCTTGGCCTGCTTTGACACCACCACAAATGAGGTGGTGACCACCTGGTTTTCAAAACGAACACAATCAGCAATATAAAACTCTTTCATGGGTATTACTGAGTTTACTGCAATTGCCGCCGCCAGTGGTAAGCCAAACTCAGTAGGCGCGCGGCTCCACTTTCCAGCGGTCATAGATGCGGGCAGACAGAAAGATTTCAAACAGGCCGCCGTCAAGCTCGCCGTCAGCGACGGAGAGTTCCAGTATTTCCAGGGCGCGGTCAATGGAAACGGCTTTTTTGTAGGGACGGTCAGCGGCGGCGAGAGCGTCAAAAATGTCCGCGATCGTCATCATGCGGGTCTGTACGGGAATTTCCGGGGCCGACAATCTGTACGGATAGCCGGTGCCGTTCAGCTTCTCATGGTGGCCGCGCGCAATCTCAGGAATGTTGCGCAGCTCGTTGGTCCAGGGAATTTTTTGCAGAAAGCTCACCGTGTGGAGCACATGCGATTCGATCTGCAGCCGCTCCATCTCGTCAAGCGAGCCTTTGCGGATGGAAAGCATTTGTATTTCTTCCGCGGTCAACACGGGCCGTTTTTTTCCATCCAAGTCATCGTAGTGGAGATTGGCAATTTCCTTAAGCTGGTCAAAGTTGCCTTCCGGCAGCACCGTTGGCTCATTGGCCCAGATGATCGCCTCAGCGTATTCGTCCACGCGGCGCAATTGCTCGGCAAGGCGGGAATCGAATTCTTCTTGCGCGGCCATGAACTCTTCACGCCCGTGCTTTAACAGAAAATCGAGCCGTAATTTGAGGCTCTCATTTTCCAGCGTGCGCCGGACCAGCCCAAAGCGCTGCCGGACCACCACAAGCTGGGCAGGATAAAGCTTTTTGGCCTTGACCAGCACTTCTTCGCGGACGCCGACTTTGCCAAAATCATGCAGCAGGCTGGCATAACGCAGCTCACGCACCTGGTCGCGGGAAAAATGAACGCCGGAGTAAGGACCGCCGTCAGCACGATCAACGGCCTCAGCCAGCGCAACGGTAAGATTGGCCACGCGGAAAGAATGGCCGGAAGTGGCGGGATCGCGCGCTTCAATGGCGGTAACAGCGGCGCGCACAAAGCCTTCAAACAGGCGCTGAATGGAGTCATACAACTGGCTGTTTTCCAGCGCCACGGCCGCCTGGCCGGCGAGCGATTGCACAATCTCCTGCTGACGCGGGGAATAAGGAAGCACCTGCTGGTCCACCGCCTCCGGCGCGCCGAGCCGCGCGGAGAAATCCCGCTTGGCGTTGATGAGCTGCAGCACCGCGATGATTTTTTCCTTCTGGTTGCGGATGGGCACGGCCAGAATTGATTTGGTGCGATACCCGGAATCCTCATCGAACTTGCGGTTGATGGAATACGGGACATCGGCGGGAAGATGGTAGGCATCGTCAATATTTACAATCTCCCCGGTCAGTGCCACGTAGCCCGCAATAGAATGTTCATTAATGTCAATGGCAACTTCGCGGAAGGGGACCACCACGGTGTCATTT
The DNA here is from genome assembly GCA_036270475.1 of Candidatus Angelobacter sp. GTDB lineage: Bacteria > Acidobacteriota > Terriglobia > Terriglobales > Acidobacteriaceae > Angelobacter. The sequence goes on from DATBCN010000633.1 coordinate 4,116, forward strand.
TGCGCCAGCTTAAAGCGCAGGTGTTCACTTGCTTGCTGCTCCTGAACGGGCGCTCCCGGCTGCGCCGGCGGAAACTGCAGCGACTGGCGGTGACCGCCCTCGCCCGTGCTCTCCACCAGATAAACCGAGCCAGCGTCACTGCAGGTGAACTCGCGGGACTTGGTAAGAATCAATTCCAGAAGTTTGCCGGGATCATGCTCCGCGGAGAGCGCCATGCCGATCTGGTTCAGCTCATGGATTTCCCGGCTCGCGCCGGCCAGCCGCTGGTTTACCTCATGCCGCGTATGGACCAGATGAATATGATCGAGCGCGTTGTCAGCCATCCGTTCCAGAAGCGCTTCGGGAACGTCATAGGGCAAATAGGCATAGACCGCGCCGTCATTACGCGGGTCTTTGAAGCGGGAGTTGGTCAGCGCCAGAACGCGCGTATTGGGCACGCGGAGCTGGTTATAGTGCCGCTCCACCAGGTCTTCCTTGGAAACCAGGATGATCCGTTCAATGTCGCCAAGCTCACCGGAGATTTCTCCAAAAAGCATGCGGCGAAAGCGTTGCACGCCAATGAAATACCTGGCGGCGATCGCATCGTCTTCAAAATAGGCAAGGACCGGCAGGGCACGCATGCCCGGCAATTCGCGTCGCTTTGGAAATACGGCGGAACTCATGGGTGAAAACGGGCATTTGTGGGGAGTCTGGCCCGAATACCTGTAATAGTGGAGAGATATTACCAAATAGACGGAGGTTGGAACAGGTTGATGATTGCAGTACTCAAGGGCACTCACCTTTAGAGGTGCAGCCGGCAAAAACAAGAGGAAAACCCTAGATAAAGCCCGCAACGGGCCGTTGTTCCCTCAAGTTTTTTCATGTATGCCGATGTAAAAAAGTAAGCGCAATTCAAACCTGTCGCGGCCCCTCCGCTTTAAGAGAATAAAGGTGATGACAAAGAACAACGCTCTCAGCAGTTGCATCATTCCCGTATGCCGCAGATGCCACCAAATGATTGACCTCAGAAGTGAAGATGATTTCCTGGAGAGCTTTGGCACATTTGTTCGCCTGCGTTGCACCGCCCCAGATTGCGGGCATGAAGATTGGTACCAGGAACCGGAGTTTTTATCCACTCCGGACCTTGCGGTTACTCCGGACTTAACCGGGCATGTTACAGCAGGCCCGGGAGAGGTCTGGATCCATGATGCATTTCTTGGACTCAGCTTCAGGGCGGAAAGCAGTGCCGGGGCTGACGGACGCAAGGAATAGCGGCTTCCAGCATCGGCAGCAATCAGATCCTTAGGGATTTTTACGCTTATTTTTTGTCCAGCGCTTTTTTCAACTGGACAATGATCTCTTTGACCGCGGGCGCCATGCTTCCCTCGGGATCGAGACGCAAACACTCTTCAAACTCAGCCAGCGCGGCCTCCGGCTCTTCGCGCTGGATAAAGATATTCCCCATCAGCGCGTGCGGTCCGGCATAGTCCTTGTTCAGTGCAATGGCCTGGCGCAAATGCGGTTCGGCCATCTGCCATTTACCCAGGCCCCAAAAGCTGCGCGCCAGTTCGTAATGCGCTTCCGCCGAATCAGGACGGACCTCCAGACTGTGCTGCAGCGCCTTTTGCGCGGCCAGATAATCCTTTTGCTCATTCAGGGCAGATCCGGCGCCCAAATACGCTTTGGCATTTCCCGGCTCCACCTTGGCTGCTTCTTCAAAGGCCCACTGCGCGTCACTCCATTGCTGCAGTTGCATTTGCGCCAGCCCCAGCAGCAAGTAAGCCTGCCCATACCACGGATCAAACTTGGTGGCGCGTTTGAATTCATCAATGCTGGCTTTGGCATCATGCTTTTTGAAAAGCAAGTCCTGGCCCTTGCTCATGGCTTCTTCTACTTCAACCACAGAACGGCGCTTGTGTGTTTCCGGCACGGGTGTGGGAGTGGCGGCAGCGCTGGCAGACCGCGTGGCCTGGCTGGAACTCTGCTGCGAAGAGGCAATGGACGGAGCAAGCGATACGAGAAGAAGAACGGCTAAAAGATGAATGTGGCGCATTAGTTAAGATTGTAAGGCGTTTGGAACGGGGTTCCAATCAGGAAAAACGTCGGCAGACGTTTCTGAGGCCACTCAGGTTCGCTCGAACGCCTGCCAGCTATTCCTTCACTAGCGCGCGGCCCTTGGATTCCAGTTGGTCGGCTTTTTGAATGTTCCCCTCGCCCCGGTAGAAACCGGCCAGCGCCATGTAGAGAGGACCGCTGGCGTTGCGCTGGTTGATGGCGTTTTCCAGGAATGAAATCGCGCGCGGAACGTCGCCGGTCTTGGCCATGCTTTCCGCGCCACGCAGGATTGCATCGTCGTCAGTATCTTTTGTGATGGGAGCACGCGCAAAGAGAGAAGCCACGCCGGAATAGTCCTGTGCGGCAAAATAAAGCTCGGCCAGACGCGAACGCGCAATCTCATTGCCAGGATCTTTGCCAAGCGCCGCTTTAAACCATTTGAGCGCCGCAGGCTTATCATTCGCCGCCAGATAGCAAAGGGCGCGATTGAACTCCGGGACGCCTTTATTCACCTCATCGGCCAGGGCGGGATCAGAAACGTCAAACGGCGTGAGCGCGCCGGGCGTGCCATAAACGCGGAAGTTCAATGAAGAATAAATTTTTTGCGGGCTGTCAGGATCGCTGACTGAAACCATCAAGCGGTAATTGCCCGCGCCGGCTTCCAGAGCCAGCGGTATTTTTTTGCCGGTCAACATGGAACCAAAGGGATCAAACTGCTGCTTGGCCACTTCCTCATGGATGCTTTTTGCGTCGCCGGTTGCGCCCAGGCGGCCATAAGCATAGTCCACCACCAGGTTTTTGCCGGCGTAAGAAGTGGGGTCTGCGGGCGCGTCCCATATCTGATAAAAGATGTTCAGGTCCTGCCCGGGCGCGAAGACCAAGCCTTCTCCTGTAATGGGCGTGAACTGCACTCCGCCTACAGTGAACGGCAGATAGCCCTTGCCCGCGCCAACTGCCTTGGCATTGGAAAACGCCACCACTTCAGATACCTGCGCGCCTTTTGCCTGGAGTGACGGGACGGCGGCCTGCCGCTCAACTTTATAGGCCGTCTTGTTGAGCTTGTTGGTAAGCAGGAATTCGATTTTGTATTTTCCTGGCGCCAGCGGCAACCAGCCTTCATAGCCAAACAGGCCGCGCTTGATGCGCTCTACCTCGGCTGTATCCAGGTATTGGGAGATGTCTTTTTCCTGCTTGAAGATCAGTTTGTTGTCCGGCCCATAAACGCGGGCGGAAAATGCCACGTTGTAAAACGCTTTGTCGGCCGTCTGCTCAATGGAGAAATCCGATGGCCGCCGCAAACGTAAAAGATAATGCAAATTGAAACTTCCGGCGGCGTCGCGCAAAAGGACCGTGGCTACATCCAGAAATTCATCGTTGAGCACCAAACGATGCGTGACGCGTTCCGCCAGTCTTTTCTGGTCCAACTCCGCCCGGGTAAGAGGATGGTTGGCCAGGTTTTTAATCACGCTAAGCATCACATCGGATTCAAGGCTGGCCGTGGCGTTCTTCAGGTCCACCGGCGCATCCGGAAGAAGCGAGAGCGTGGTGCGGGCCACTTCCCGGCCCAGCGCCTTGTCAATGGCCTGGAGCGAATGCTGGTTGTCATTAACGGTGAGGACCGAGGTGGCGAGTTTGCTGGGTCCATCCATATAAGGACTGTAGAGCCGCATGGTGCCGTTGCTGTCTCGATCAAAAAAAAGGACGTAAAAATACGGGGGCAAGGCGGGATTGACGTTCTGGTAAAACCAGATTTCCATGGGCCGCACTTCCTGGCGGCCGTAATACTTGGCCCGCTGCTTGGGGTCGCCCAGCGTGATATATACCTGGCCCATGGCGCTGTGTACGCCATCCAGGTATTGCTTGGCATACTCAATGCGTTTGTAAATTTCCTGCTTATAGCTGTTCTCCGGCGCGCCGGGAGA
>DATBCN010000634.1:0-3690 GCA_036270475.1 Candidatus Angelobacter sp.
CGCCGGGCGTTTTATCACGCCATTCAACATCTATGGCGAGCGGTTTGCGCCCAACTGGATACGCACCTTGCAGGGCGGGCCGTTGACCTCGCCCGTGACCAGCGGTTCCGCTCTGGGCGGCATGATGCGCGGCGGCATACCGGCGGCAGAAAGCGTTAACGTAAATTACGCGGTTTATTTTTCCGCGAATAATACGCACCACCTGCTGGCAACGGACCGCTCCACCGGAGCGCGTCTGGGCTTTTTTCTGCCGAACCAAAGGGTAGAACTGGGCGCTTCATTCCAGCAGGTATTGCAGGCGGACCGTCCGCATTCGGCAGGGTTTTATTTTGTATGGCAGCCCAATCGCGTTCCTTTGAGCCTGCGCTCGGAATATGCGCGTTCGTCGGGAACGAAGGGCAGCGGATACTGGGTGGAGTCCGTCTACCGACTGAACCAGATTCCGTCATTGCGGCGGCTTGAGCTGGCGGCGCGCGGACAGCAATTCTTTGCCGCGCAAAACCTCTCGGCTGCCACCATTAAAAAGTTGGGCGCGCTGGGTAAAGACACCAAACAGGTGGATGGCGGCCTGAATTATTACCTGCGCAGTGATGTCCGGGCCTCGGCAAGTTATGGCCGGCAATTTGTTCTTGCCGGCAGGAACTCCAATCTCTGGGTGGTTGGCATGACTTACCGTTTTGTCATGCCTTTGTGGCCGCAGGGGAGCTCTTTATGAAGATACGATTGCGGATTTCCGGGGCGCTGCTGGCCAGCGCCATGGTGTTGAGCCTGGCTGCTTTCGCCAATAGTGGCGGCAAAGACGCCGCAAAAGAGGCATCGGCTGTAAAAGAGACATCGAAAGACGCGCCAGCTTCAACCGCGGCGGCTTCAGCGGTCCCTGCCGCACAGGATGAAACGTTCCGACTTGAAGGCGAGAAGCGGTTTCGTTCGAACTGCGCCCGATGCCATGCCGCTCCGCCCAAGTTTCCTCCGCGCATGATGGCGACGATTGTGCGCCATATGCGCGTGCGCGCCATGATCACTGACCAGGACATGCGGTTGATCCTGCGATATATGACGGAGTAGCCATGCCGGACCTGCGCCAAAACTCAATTCGTTTTTTACTGATGGCTATATTGGGGGCTTTGCTGGCTGCTTCCTTGCCGGCCTTTGGCCAGGTGCGCGTGATTGAAGTGCTTGCCGATAAAGACAGTCATTTCAAGATGGCTGGCCAGAACCATCCTGAGATTACCGTCAAGGCGGGTGAGCCGGTGCTTCTGCGGGTGATCGCGCGCAAAGGCAGCACATGGAACCGGGACGGCGTTGTCCATGGATTTACCCTGCTCCGCGCCAAGGACCACAGCAAGGTTCCCGGATGGAACCTTGCACTCAAGGCCGGCCCACAGGAATTTGCCCTTACGGCCCCCTCTGAGCCAGGCGACTATGAGGTTTTGTGTACCGTCATCTGCAGTGACGACCATGAGAACATGCGGATGAAATTCACTGTTATACAGTAGACGGTTTTTTGTAACGACGGACCGCGGCAAAAGAGTTTTCGTACTACGGTTTTGTGGCGATTTAGGGGACCATATTTCAAAGGGAGATGCGTGTGATGAACAATGGAACCAACAAAGCGCGAGCAGCAGGTTTGCTGCTGGCCCTGACGTTGCTGGCGTCCTATGCTTTTGGCAAAGACAAGGCCAAAGATACAGTGAGCCTGCACGGCGCAATCATGGACAGCCAATGCGCGTATAACGTGCATTCTAACGCCCATTCGCATGAGTGGATGACCAAACGCGGCGTCCAGGGCGCCACGGATGAAGAGAGTTGCACCCAGCATTGCGTGAAAGACATGGGCGGCAGCTATGTGCTGGTGGTGAAGAAAGACATTTATAAACTCGATGACCAGACCAAGGCAGAGCAATTTGCCGGCAAGAAAGTAAAGATCAATGGAACGCTGGATGCGTCCAACCACACCATGCATGTCGTTGATATGGAGGAAGACAAGTAAAACTTTCCCGCTTTGCGGAAGTTCCCAAGACTGAAGACTTGCAGCGGCTCCGCTTAAGCGTAGCCGCTTCTTTTCCGTCGGATTTTGTGCCCTTTAGTCTTTTCTGTCCGTGGCAATACAACTGGATCAGGCGCTTTGTTCGAACGCCCGGGCCTTGCGCATTCTGGGAGATTCCGCCTGCCGTGTCACAGTCATGGTGGCGTGTTCAACAAAGGCAAGAGACTCCCGCAGCGGGCAGGAAGAATGGTGGAGCAGCCGGAGCATCTCGGTGACCTGGCTTAGATGCGCGCTTTGCTGCGCGTAATCCACCTCCGGGGCGTTGGTGCGGGCCGCGGCGGATTCAATATAGCACCACAAAAACTGGCTCAGAAGGTCTACGGCCCCTTTCAAGTTTCGGCACAGTCCTGAATCCAGAAGGCTGTTCAAAATCTGGTCTTGATCGGTGGGATTGGCGTCCTGGAATTTGGGCCATTGCAATTGGGCATGCAAGCCCCTGAGTTCCAGTGTAAGACGAGAGATGCGGTCTAAGATATCTTCCATTGTCTAATCCTTGCGTACAGTTTTTGGGTACCTAGACATCGGAAGAAGTGGCAAAAAACTGGTAGACGACCGGAAGTAACGCTTACGAAATTAAGATGCCATTTTTTGCTGGCGGGTTGGTTACCAGAGTACATGGGCATCCGTCCACGGACTACATGCTGGGTGCGCTCAATGGCCGCAGCAGAGAATTTACGCAGGAAATCCTGCCGGGCCGCGGCGGAAGACTGCCTTTGTCCTGCGTCAACAACAGTGGAAAGCACTGCCAGCAGCGCCAATGCCAGGGCCGGCGCCCGATGTCTGAAGTTGTGCGGTTGCATGTCTCAATCGACACCGACACGCTGAAATATTCCGGGATTCTGCGTTAGGGGTGATACTGCAGCCACTTCCAGATTCCCATCACAAAGAACGGCGCCAGCACCGCCAGGACCCAGAGTTTAGCTGATCCCCGGATCTTTTCTTCCTTTTCCCAGCGGAACAGCTTCATGGAAATCAACCCGCCACCCAGGATCGTGAGCACCATCACCAAGACCGCCAGCAGGTTGTCCTTTTCCGTCAGTTTTTGTCCCTCCAGCATGATGTTTTGCATGCCTTTCACCAGGTAGGTTGCCGGAATGAAATTGTGGATGATCTGCATGACCCGGGGAAATTTCTCCGCGGGAAAAGTTGCACCGCTCAACAGCAGCATGGGAAAGTAAAAAAGCTGGACCAGGATGGTTCCCTCCTGCATGGTGTTGGCCACTGAGGCAATCACCAGCCCCAGCGCGCGGAACGCAATCAGCCCCAGAGAAATGAACACCAGCAGCTCAAAGAAATGCTTTGGCAGAGGCATTCCATAAATATAGTGCGCCATCATCAGCAGCAGCACAATGTACGGGATAAAAATAATCCAGCCCGTCACCATGGAACCCACCAGAAGCGGTGTGGGACTGATGGGAGTGACCTTATAACGGCGCAAAATACCCAGTTCGCGCTCCTGTATGGCGCGGATACCCGCCCCGAAGAACCCGCTGCCCAGCACGCCCAGAGTCACTGACATGGTTACAACAAACGCCATGTCGCCTCTGCTGCCTTTCAGCACCGTGGCAAAGGTAAAAAAGAAAATCAGCGGAAAAAGATAGTTGAAAAAAATCACCGCGCGCAGCCGCAGCGCGAGCTTTATA
>DATBCN010000635.1:0-2653 GCA_036270475.1 Candidatus Angelobacter sp.
AATTGCACGCTCCGGCGAAAGTGCTTTGTCAAGATGTACTTCTTCGCAATTGATTTTAAGTAGGAAATACCCTATCTTCTAGCACCGCCCCAGGGCCGGGAAGCGTTTTGATCTTTGAAAACACAAGCACTGAAAACACGAGCACTGAAAAACATAAGCACTCAGCAATCGGTACTCAAGCATTCAGTCAAATCAGTCAATTCAAACCCCAACTGTGCACAGCCGAGGGCGGCTGTGCTACACGATCCTTCAGAAACCTACGCCAAACTGGGATGGCCTGGGATGAACTGGGATAAATGCGGAGGGGGATAGGGCAGGAATTACCGAAATCGCCGAAATCGCCAAAATAACCGAAATCGCTAAAATTGACAATTTGAGGTGGTCTCACTCTAAAAGTGCTCTCAATGCACCTCAAAAGTGAGCTTTTTCTGGGGTTACCTGTGAATAACATCTTTAGAATCCTAGTTGACGATGGGGAGGGGTAGGATGCCATCTGGAAACGGGTTACAGGAACCATGAACCGCATTCTGACTCTGCCGCAGCTCTATCCCATCATCGATTTCTCCTGCTTGGCCGCGGAGTCGGACCCGGTCTGGGCGGTTGTCCGGTATGCGGAAGAGTTGATTGCGGCAGGGGCGACGCTGATCCAGTTGCGCGATAAATCCCAGCCGGAGCAACCGCGCCGCTTTCTGAGCTGTGCGCGGGAGTTGCGCCGTGTAGCTTTGGGCAAGGCGACGCTCATCATCAATGATCGCGTTGATATCTGCCTTGCCGCCGACGTCGACGGAGTCCATTTGGGACAGGAGGACCTTTCATCCGTGGCGGCGCGCCGGATATTCGATTCGGTTAAATCCCACCCTATCTCTCAGTCGCAGGAAGAAACCCTGCTTCTTCGCGAAAGGATGGGGCACCCCGACAAGGCATTGGAACAGATCAAAGTCCTGGAACAGGTCGAAGACAGAAAGACGCGGATGATTGGATTTTCCACCCACAACCTGGCCCAAGTCCATGAAGCGGACCAGCTTCCAATCGACTACATTGCCTTTGGGCCGGTGTTTGCCACGGGGTCCAAAATGAACCCTGATCCGGTGGTGGGTCTGGAAGGTGTGCGACAGGCGCGGCAGGCCACGCGGAAGCCCTTAGTCGCCATTGGAGGCATTACCCGGGAGAATTGCCGCCAAGTACGGGACGCCGGGGCCGACTCGGTGGCTGTAATCTCTGACCTTCTTGAGTCCCCGGCAAAAGCAGTTGCGGCTTTTCTGGCCATTTTGGGGTAAAACATACAGAACAATATGCCTTCATCTGCGGAAGTACAAACCACACCGCCACCGTCTACGGCCGCGCCTGAACTGGTAAAAGGGCTGGGACTGACCAGCGCCACCACCCTGGTGATGGGGTCAATGATTGGCTCCGGCATCTTTATTGTGTCGGCGGAGATTGCCCGCGAGGTCAACTCACCCGCGCTGCTGATTGGCGCATGGCTGGTGACCGGCTTTATGACCATTGTGGGCGCGCTCTCTTACGGCGAACTGGCAGCCATGATGCCGAAGGCCGGCGGACAGTACGTCTACCTGCGCGAATCGCTCGGACCACTCTGGGGATTCCTTTATGGATGGACGCTTTTTCTGGTGATCCAGACCGGAACCATTGCCGCCGTGGGCGTGGCGTTTGGCAAGTTTCTGGGGCACTTTTTCCCGTCCGTTGCCGCCACGCACTGGTTGATTGGTCCATTCCACGTTGGCGTCTGGGAACCATTTGGCATTGCCCTGGGCGGCATGGACATGGGCTTGAACACCCAGAACCTGTCAGGGATTGTTGTAGTGATTTTCCTGACGGCGCTGAATATCTTTGGGTTGAAGACCGGGGCGGCGGTGCAGAACGTGTTTACCATCGCCAAGGTTTCCGCGCTGGCAGCGCTGGTGCTGGCCGGAATTATTGTTGGGCGCAACGCACAGGCCATCGCCGCCAACTTTACAGATTTCTGGCGGCTCGGCCTGCCGCACTCCGCCAGCGGCACGGCACTTGGGCCATTTGTGGGTGTGCTTACGATTTTGGCCGTGGCGCAGGTAGGGTCGCTTTTCTCCGCCGACGCCTGGAACAATGTGACCTTTACCGCCGGCGAGGTCCAGAATCCCAAGCGCAACCTGCCACTTTCATTGGCTATGGGGACGGGCGTTGTCATACTACTGTACGTTGCCGCCAACTTTATCTATCTCAACGTACTGCCGATGGATGGCACGATGAGCGGAACTGACGTGATGGCACGGGGCATCAAGTACGCAACTTCGGACCGCGTGGGAACGGCGGCATTGCAGCAGATGTTCGGCGGTAAGGCCGAAGGGCTGATGGCCATTGCCATTCTGATTTCGACCTTTGGTTGCTGCAACGGGCTTATTCTCTCCGGCGCTCGCGTCTATTACGCCATGGCCAAAGACGGGTTGTTCTTTAAGTCAACAGGAAAAGTCCACCCCAAATATCTCACGCCGAAAAATGCGCTGATCGTGCAGGGAATCTGGACCTGCGTGCTATGTCTTTCCGGCACTTACAACGACCTGTTGAATTACGTGATATTTGCCGTACTGGTCTTTTATATATTGACGATTGCCGGATTGTTCGTGCTGCGGCGCACGCAGCCCCAGGCCGAACGGCCCTA
>DATBCN010000636.1:0-4265 GCA_036270475.1 Candidatus Angelobacter sp.
CATCCATGGCGCGGTCAAGAGCATGGCGATAGATGGTCGCGGTGCTTGCATTTATCCAGAGAGCGGGTGGCCTGGCTGCATGCGCAATGGCTTCCCCGATGACCCGCGTTGAGAGAATCCTAGACTCCATGATTTCACGGCGATTGTGTGCCGTATATCGGCAATTCACGCTGCGGCCAGCCATATTGATGACCACATCAGCGCCATCCAGGGCATCTGCCCAACTTCCCAGATCACGCAGGGTCCACTCAAGGACCTTCCACGGCGCTGGCTGTGGATGACGCGACAATACGATCACCTCATGCCCCTGGCCATGGAAATGACGGGCCAATAAGTTGCCCACCTGGCCACTGCCGCCAGGACTGACGATGCGCATTGCCCTAGAAGCCGGACCCGGCTGGGCTGATGCATGCGTTTCAACTGAATTGAACATGTTCAAATCATAGATATTCGCCTGCTCCTCTGTCAACCTGAGCGCCCACCGTAACTACAGAACCGTGGGCAGCAAAGGAACATCATGGGCTGGCGATGTCCCCGGGGCGGCGGATAACTTAGCCAACTCCTTGTTTGCGGTTATTTTGTGGCCGGGGCCGCGCCACTTTTCTTCTCCGCCAACCACTGGTAATAGCTGTCAAAGAAATCGAGGCCAGCTTTATTGATTTCAGAGCGGATTGAGATCTGGTCGCCGAATTCCAATGCCTGGTCGTCTTTTGGACCATAGGCGGGCCATTTCGGCAAACTACCGCCATTGGGATTGCCGGTGGCGGCAAAGTTCACCCAATAACTGGTGACGGCGTCACTGAGTTTCTTGTCCGCATCTTGCCACGGAAAAGGCCAAACAAAATTGCCGAACACATAGGCAATCTCAGACGCATGAAACGCGCGCAGTTTAGCGCTTTGTGGTCCGGGCGGCCTCCGGCTGAAGTAATAGAGATACGCGGGTTGATGGCCGGTCTTGGTCGAGAGCCGTGCCCATGTGCGCATCTCCCAGCCAAAAACCTGGTCACGATAGGCTGAATAAAATGACGCCACGGCCTGCTCATCGGACGCGGCGGGGTAGATCTTGAGCATCTGATCGGCGAACGAGCCATAACGCTGATAGATGCCCGCCATGAACATGGTGGCTTTCAGGTTTGCGGCCTGTGGCGCAAGCGTGGTGCCTTCGTCGGCGTTGTAGCCGACGATGAGAGGCACGTCATTCTGCTTGCCCTGCGCGAAAATAGAGGCGATATCCTGCGGCAGCACCCATCCATCGACCAGGGGCCTGATCGTGTCAAGTTCGGCCGCCTTTAACAGCTCTTCTGCAGGTTTGGCGCGTAGAGCTTTCAGGATAGTTGGTGGAGAGGTTTGTCCCACTTGATTCTTAGCGCCATCTTCATTCTTTGCGCCCTCGGGCGGAGCTTGCGCCGCCGCGGCAGACGCCAGCTTTTCTCCGTCTTTCTCGGCGTCAGCCAGCGTCTTCATCGGAGAAAAAGATCCGCCGCTCTCGCCGATGGCGCGCTGAAACAGTCCTTTCGCCAGAGGACTTGCCATGAGCGCATTCACGGCCCATGAACCCGCCGACTCGCCAAAGATCGTCACGCGATTGGGGTCGCCGCCAAAGGCAGCAATGTTTTTCTGCACCCATTGCAAGGCCGCGATCTGGTCCAGCAGTGCGTAGTTTCCCGAGGCATGGTGTTCGGATTCCGCGCTCAAGGCAGGAAGGGCAAAAAATCCGAAAACTCCCAGGCGGTAGTTCATGGTTACGATCACCGCGCCTTTGCGGGAGAGAATCTCGCCGTCATAGGACCGTGAACTGCCCGAGCCGCGGGTAAAACCTCCACCATGAATCCACACCATGACCGGCAAGCGATCTTTAGCGGATTTGGCGCTGGTCCAGATATTCAGGTAGAGGCAGTCTTCACTCAGCGGAGGAAGTTTGGACTGATAGATGGCCGCTGCCGCCGGATACTGCGTCTGCCAGCACGCGTTGGAGAACTCCGTGGCCTGGCGCGTGCCCTGCCATGCCGGCGCAGGCTGTGGGGCTTTCCAGCGCAGATCGCCGACCGGAGGAGCGGCGAAAGGAATGCCGCGATAGACGCGGACATCAGCAGAGGTCCCAGATGTCCCTGCAAGCAATCCCTGCTCAACGCGGACCGGATCTGCGATTGCCGCTACACCCGTGGATGTAAGCGCCAGAACCGCCAGAAGCACAACGACAAAGCGAGTCCTCATGGAGAAAAACCTGCCCTCAGAGATGGATGGGAATTTAGTTGCCAGTTGTTCATTGCGGCCAGTGCCAGTGCTAATTGAAAGACGGAATCTGTTGCGGGCCTTTGCCCTTGGAGCTTTGCGGTTTGGCGGTTTCGGTTTTTGCGTCGGCAGGCATCTGCTGTTGTGCGGCGGCCTCGGCGGCTTGCAGGTCAATGATGCGCGTCTGCTGGTAGGTGTAGGCAATGCGATGGATGATGGTGACCGTTGAGAGCACCGCCAGCACCCACAACACCGGCGCCATGGCGCCCCAGCGGGCAAACAGCGCCCCGATAATCACCAGCACCACGCGCTCCGGACGCTCCATGAAACCAACCTTGCAGGAGCCAATCAGAGATTCCGCGCGCGCGCGCGTGTAACTGACCATGACCGAGCTGACCATGACGAAAGCCACCAGCACCAGATAAAAGAAATGATTGCCGCGCGCATAGTAAACCAGCAGTCCGAAAAACAGGGCCACGTCACTATAACGATCGATGACCGAATCAAAGAATGCGCCGAAGGTAGTGACCTGTCCGGTGGCCCGCGCCACGCGGCCATCCACCATGTCAAAGATTCCGGCGCCGATAATCACGAGTCCCGCGTAGAGAAACATGCGTGAGTAGTTGGTGGTATTGGCGTAGCCAAAAAGAATGGCGGCAATGGTGTTGATGACCAGCCCCAGGAACGTGAGCACATTGGGTGAAATGCGCGTAAGCGCCAGCCCGCGCACAATGGCGTAAAGAAGTACGCGGCATGCCCGTCCAAAGGCCCCGGTCCAGGTCATGAAGCCTCGTGAATGGTGATCAGATGCAGGACCTCTAGTTCGCGGTTGCCGTTAGGAGTAATCACGGTTGCCGTATCGCCCACTTTCTTGCCCATCAGGGATTTGCCTATGGGCGAAGTTGTAGAGATGAGTCCCTTGGTCACGTCTGATTCCTCACTGGTCACCAGTGTATAGACGATTTCTTCTTCCTTGGTGTTGTCAAAAACTTTTACCCTGGAGCCAAAAGCAATGCGGTCTTTGGGAATATTGGTGAGATTGACCAAAGCCAGCTCAGACATGCGTTTTTTCAACTGTCCCAGCCGGGCATTCACAAATTCCTGGCGCTGTTTGGCCATGTGGTATTCAGCGTTTTCGCTGAGGTCGCCCATGGCGACGGCCTTTTTGATCTCTTTAGGAAGCTCATGAGTGAGTTCATGTTCCAGGGCCCGTATTTCTTCCTCCAACTTCTTTTTGATATGTTCGGTCATATTTCGGGAAGAATACTCCTCTGGCGCAAAATCGGCAGGTTGCCAACCGCCAATTATAACCCTTTCAGTCTGAATACGTTAACCACCGCTTTGCGGCGCTCTCTTGAAATATTTTCCAGCCAAATACCGTCTCTGCCCCATGAACGTTGCTAAATATTGATAAAAAGTTTATAATGTTTTCTGTCTGAAGTTCCCCCGCAAAATGTCCCATCAAGGTGTTTCATGAATGCTCAATTGAATTTCCAAATTGGTGACAAGGTAGTTTATCCGAACCATGGGGTCGGGGTAATAGAACAGATCAGCAGCCGCACAATAGGCCCCAACGTACATAAGTTCTATCTCCTTAAAATCAAAGCCAGCAGCTTGAAAGTGGAAGTGCCTTTTAACAATGTTGGCATGGTGGGCCTGCGGCCGGTAGTGAAAAACGGCGAAGTCAACAAGATCATCACCTTCCTGGTTGACGGTGAATGTGACAATCATACCGACTGGAAATTCCGCTTCAAGGAAAATTCAGACAAAATGCGCACCGGCTCACTGCTGGAAGTGGCAGTGGTGCTGAAAAGCCTGCTTCTGCTGGCCAAGGACAAGCCGCTCTCTTTCCGCGAAAAGAAAATGCTGGAACGCGCCCGCTATCTGCTGGTGACTGAACTGGCGATGGCCAAGAACACAGAAGAAGTTGAGATAGAAGACATGCTCAACAAGGCGCTTTCCAAGAGCAAGCTGAAATTCCCTGAAGTCACGGCCGACGCCTAGCAATTCTGTCGCTCTACCGCTTAAGATTT
>DATBCN010000637.1:0-2950 GCA_036270475.1 Candidatus Angelobacter sp.
TTGCCAAGATATTTATTGATGGTCTTCGCCTTGGCCGGCGATTCGACAATGACGAGTGATTTTGCCAACGTTACTCTTTTCCCTTGAATTCAAGTTGAAGCTACCACGGAAGTGCTTGTGGGGACAAATTGCTTCATAGCCATTAGCCCTTGGCCTTTAGCCTTTAGCGGCCGGCCTTGATCGCGTTTGTGCCTCAATCTCGACCGTTGCAAGCAGAGATGTGAGCATCTTTCGAACTTCGATCAGAGCTTTTGAAAAGCGCTCGTATGAGTCATCTTCAAGAAAACCCAGATCTCGCGAGAGCAGCAGGTGGTAGTCCAGTTCGCTCGCGGATCCCATTGCAATTTTCACGAATCGAGCAAATTCTGGATTCGTCTGGCGTCCGCACCCTTCAGCCAGGTTTGCTCCGATCGATGAGGCGGCACGCCGCAGTTGCGAAGTTAGTCCATACATCTCATCCTTAGGAAACTGACGAGAGATTTTGTACAACTCCAGGGTCAACCTGTGTGCCTTGTCCCACGTCTTCAAGTCTCTGTAATTTCGCATCGCGTCCTCATGAAATCGCGTTTTTCGCTAAGTGCTAATGGCTAAGTGCTAACGGCTCTTTAGAACGCCTTCACATAATTCTTTCCCGGCATCTGCTTTACCTTGCCGCTCATTTCCAGTTCAAACAGCGCGGTAAAAACCTCTGACGATGAAATGTGGCCCTCCAATTTCTCCATGATTTGGTCAATGTGAGTGGACTCGTCCTGGCGCAAGACCGCGAGCAGTTTCTTTTCCGCGGGACTCAATTCGCCGCCAAACAGGGTGTTGGCGGGCTTCTCCTCTGATGCTTGCGGCCCCCGTTCGGATTCAAGCTGCTGTTTTATCTCGGCGGGCAGTTCCTCCCAAACGTCCTCCCATGTTGCAGTTAGCTTGGCGCCCTGCTTGATGAGCGTGTTTGGCCCCCAGGAGTTGCGCGAGATCACATTGCCCGGCACGGCAAAAATCTCCCGGCCCTGTTCCAGGGCGCAGCGCGCGGTTATGCGCGTGCCGCTGTACTCGCCGGCCTCCACCACCAGCACACCTAGAGACAGTCCACTGATGACGCGGTTGCGAATGGGAAAATTTTGCGGCGCCGCGAACGATTCCAAAGGAAACTCGCTGACCAGCGCGCCGCCGCACTCCAGAATACCCTCGGCAATCTTCTTGTTTTCGCGTGGATAAATCACGTCCACGCCAGTGCCGAAGACCGCCACGGTCGTGCCTTTGGCCTGGAGCGCGCCGCGATGTCCATACGTATCCACGCCGCGCGCCATGCCGCTAAAGATCGCCAGGCCGCGTGACGCCAGATCGCAGGCAAGCCGCTCCGCCATGCCGATCCCGTAAGGAGTCGGGTGCCGCGTGCCGATGATGGCAATGCCTGGGCGCGACAGGGCCGCTGCATTTCCACGCACAAAAAGCACCAGCGGCGGGTCGTAAATTTCGCTGAGCCGGGCAGGCCAGGCCGCGTCATCACGGCAAAGCACCTGGACGCCGGCGGCCACGGCTTTGGCGACCTCATCGTGCGCCAGTTCCAGTGATTTTCCCAGGGCGATGTGCTGGGCCGATTGCGCCGGCAGGTTCTCCGCCTCAAGCTCGGTCAAAGACGCGTGAAAGATGTCCTGAACAGTGCCAAAACGCTCTCTCAGCTTGCGTCCACGGGTGGGACCAAGGCCGGGCGTTAGGGAGAGCGCCAGCCAGTAAATTGCATTGGAAGTTGCCGCGTGGGCCGTAGCCATATATTAAGGATAATCCCGCTTTCAGCAAACTTGGCGGACTGTACACGGATTCTGAAAAGGCTGTCAACCCCCGGATTCATGCCAGCCCGGCTCTGCCCCTCTTAACCTGGACTCTTTGGCTGCCGAAGCTCGCGAACAATCTGGCGCAAAACTTCCAGTCCGGCCTCGCTACAATAGTGGCCTTTTACGGTCGGCGGGTATTCCTCCGACAAATAGTTGGAACGAACCCGGATCATGTCAAGATGAGGGTTGACAATCGGAAACGTCAAGAAATCATCCCACTCCCACCTTGGAGAGATGCCTTGTACAAACCGCTCGAGAATGTCTGCCACTTCGGCCCGCGGCCTTTCGGTTTTTTTCACGTCCCGCTCCTGTGCCGTTTTGCTATCGGCGATCCAGCGTTTCCGGGCAAACGCGAATTGCTAGAATAAAGATACATGCCCCCTCTCCGCATCTCTGCCATCAGCTTTTTGAACACCGCTCCGCTCATGTGGGACTTTGAAAACGGAGATTCAGCCGCCCGGCTGAGGCAAAGCTTTGCAATTGATTACACCGTCCCATCGGTTTGCGCTCAACAATTGAAAGAAGGCTCCGCTGATGTTGGAATCATCCCAGTCGCGGCTTACGCCGCCATTCCTGATCTGCTCATTGTTCCTGAGGTGGCGATTGCCGCCAAGAATAAAGTGCGGTCGATCCTGCTGGTCAGCAAGGTGCCTCTGGAAAAGGTTCGCAGCGTGGCCACGGACGATTCTTCCCGCACCTCCGCCGCGCTGGTGGAGATTTATCTGCGGAAGTTTGTCGGCGCCGACCCTGGTTTTACCCGGCAAAAGCCTGACCTGAAAGCCATGCTGCAATGGCATGACGCCGCACTGCTGATTGGCGACCCCGCGCTGCAAGCCAACATCAGCGGCTATTACGTATATGACCTTGCCGAAGAATGGAAGCGCTGGACCGGACGGCCCTTTGTGTTTGCCTTCTGGGCGGTGCGCAAAGCGGCATTGCAAGATCGCGGTGCAAATGCCGACTCTGCGCCCAACATTGCTATTGCACAGGTCTTCCAGCAATCGCGTGACAATGGCTTGAAGCACATTCATGAAATTGCCGTGGCCTGGGCCCCAAGGCTGGGACTTACAGTAAAGCTCATTGAGGAATATCTGACGGAGAATGTTGATTACTCGCTGGACGCGGAC
>DATBCN010000638.1:0-8577 GCA_036270475.1 Candidatus Angelobacter sp.
CCTGGAAGAACTGCTGGCGGCGGAAGAAAGAATTGACCTGGCAGCCAAGCAGAAAATCGAGAACCAGAGGCGCACCATTACCGAAGGCACCCAGGAATGGGACATCCTCTACCGCAAATATTACAACGAGGAAGTAAAAAAGCTGGGAATCTGAAACCCGCCGGCCGTCCACCCAGCAGAACAATCGCCAACGTGAAAATTCTAGAATCAGTAGCCCGCGAGCCGGCGTTCTTGCGTCGTCATCTGCGCCCAAAGCTGGTCCATGTTTTTCTGGATGTACATGTTGCCGGGCTGCAGTTCATGGGCGGAATTAAACCAACGATAGGCCATCACGCGGTCCTGCTTCACGCACAGGCCGCTGGAATAAAGGGCGGCCATCTGAATGGCTGCGCCGGGATCATTCTTGTCCGTGGCGGCATGCAGATAAAGCAGGCCCTGTTCACAGTTCTGCTGTACGCCGTGGCCGCGAATATATTGTTGCGCGCGCACCAGCGCCGCGCTTGGCTTGTAATCTGGAATGCGGGCGTCTTCCAGCGGTTTGACGGCAGAGGCGGGCGGAGCTGAATCAGCGCTTGCGGGTTTGCCATCAGCCGGCAGTTCGGCTGCAGCCGCGGCCTCAACCGCCGAACTATCTTTCGACGAACCATCATTCGCCGAGCCATCATTCTCATTGCTCTGGGTCGCGGAACCGGTTTTTGGGTCTTTGGCTGCCTTGGGATCTTTTGCGTCTTTGGCATCGGTGGCCGCAACGCCGGAATCAGTGTTAACGCCAGTCGAGGAAGACTTCGCTGTGTCTTCCGCCGGCTGGGCGGTGGACGTGGAGCCTTGCGGCTGATTGCCTCCCTGCGGGGCCGGAGCAGGGCCGGAAGATGGGTCGGTCTTTGCCGGCACCGGTTTGGGATTGGCCTTAAAGCTGGAACGCCATTGGACGAAGACCAAGCCAATGATCGCAGCCAGTACGACCAGCAGCAGCAGTTTGCGCAGAGCGCCGCCTGAAGGTTCTTCTTCCAGCAGATATTCACCCTCACTACTTTCTACCTGGGAATTCAGGCCGAGAAAAGAAGGCCCGCTGATGTTGAGGCTGCGAGGTACATTGTTTACGGATGCGTTGCTGCGCAAGTCGCTATTACGCAAGTCATTGTTTCGCAAGACGCCCGGCTCGCCCCGGCGTGGAAGCGAAACAGCAGCTTCCCGGTCCGCCGGTCCAGCGATTAGTGTTGTGGCCCTGTTGCGGGCATCGGGCGAAGGCAGTTGCGCATTGGCAATGGCTGCCGCGTGCGGACCATCGGCGTCACCGCGCCGGTCCTGCATGCGCCGTTCGCGGGTGCCGCACATCCCGCAAAACTTCAGCCCCGGATCGTTGACGTATCCACAGCCAGTGCATTTGGTGCTGATGCCACCTTTCTGGCTGCGCCGCTCCACCTGCCGCCGCTCCAACCGCACACCACAGATGCCGCAAAACTTATGTTCCGGACGGTTCTCAGTACCACAGAACGTACAAAGCATGAGGCCCTTAACTCCTTTGCACTCTGGCACACCTCGGCCAGAGCAGCAGCTCAGTTATTACTTAGGATGACGCTTTGCCCTGATAAGCTGCTAGGTGATTTTTACTTAGAGAAACCCCTCTGGCAGAACCATTCGCGGCCTTAGTACTAAGTCGATTCTTGGGGCCCGCAGATGCAGGATAATGGATGAGCATGGCTTTCGCAGAAGAAATTGCGCTCACGGCAAAGCAGGCAGCGGCTGACGCAGGCTTTGATCTGGCTGGCATTGCACCTGTCCGGGCGGAAGACCTGCCGGAGCTGGGCGCGTTTGTGGACTGGGTGGATGCAGGCTGCGCTGGTGAGATGAAATATCTGGAGTCGCGCACGGAAGCGGGTGATTTACGCCGCTCTGCCGCCGCAAATGCCGCGCCCTGGGTGCGGTCAATGGCCGTTTGTGCGCTGAATTACAGCGCCGACAAACCGTATTCCGTGGATGCTCATGATCCGCGGCGCGGATGGATTTCCCGTTATGCCTGGGGGAGCAAGGACTATCATGACGCGCTGCTGCCGCGGCTGCGACAGGTGGAAGCAGCGATTCAACAAGCTGCCGGCAAACGCGGATTAACGATGGAAAGCCGCAGCTACGTGGATACCGGCCCGATTCTAGAACGCGTCTACGCCAAGCATGCCGGGATTGGGTGGATTGGGAAGAACACATGCATCATCCATGAAAAGCTGGGCTCGTGGCTCTTTCTGGGAGTGATTCTCACATCGCTGGAGCTGCCCTCGGCGGCGGCCGCGCCGGACCGCTGTGGAAGCTGCACGCGCTGCATTGATGCGTGCCCCACCCATGCGATTGTTGCGCCGGGCAAGCTGGATGCGCGGCTGTGCATCGCCTATCTTACGATTGAAAAGCGCGGCCCAATCCCAGAAGAGCTGCGCGCAGGCATGGGGCACCACATCTTTGGCTGCGACATCTGCCAGGACGTTTGCCCATGGAACGGCAAAGCCGGCAATGCGCCGCCCACTTCCCTGCCTGAATTCCAGCCGCAGGAGCAGATTTATCATCCTGAGCTGCGGCGGCTGGCGCAGATGGACGAAGAAGAATACCGCCGCGTGTTTCGCGGCTCACCGGTAAAGCGGGCGAAATATGCGGGAATCAAACGGAACGTCGCCATCGCCATGGGCAATAGCGGATGCGAGGACTTCATTCCTGATCTGGAAAAAATGGCCAGCGGGCCTGATCCGGTTGTCACGGAGCACGCGGCATGGGCCATAAAGAAACTGGTTGATAAATAGCCCTGCAGTCAAATCTCAAAAAAAGACCGCGTTGTGGTAAGGTTTTGCCGACATGTCAGTTCCCCCCAAAAAACATCCCTGGACCAAGCCGCGGGCCCACACCCGGTTTCTGCTGGACTTACGCCTGATTGTGAAAGGCAAGGAAACCCAGCATGGCCGCACGAAAGATATTGCTGAAGGCGGACTGGGCGCAACGATTCCCGGGGAAATCAAAATCGGCGAAATTGTTGAACTGGAATTCCAGCTCACGGAGATGCGGGAGCCGTTGAAATTCAAAGCCGAGGTCAGATATCGCCAGGGCTTTCAATACGGCTTCAGATTTCTGCACCCAACGGAACAGCAGAAAGAGATGATTCGCCGGGCAACGCATGCCCTGCATCTAGCGCCGTAAGTTGGCGGGCGGCGGTCAGGAAAATTGGCTGCGGAACACCGCTTTGATGTGCTCCAGCCGTTTTGACAGGGCTTCAGCTTCTTCCTTCATCCCCAGTTCATTCGCCAGATAGGTGGCATCGCCAAAAGCATCTTTCGCATTGCTGTAAATCCCGGTAACGCCATGCCGGCTTTCATACATTTGATCGTAGTATTTTTCACCCAGGGCTGTGGTGCGGCGCAGGCAGTCCAGCTTTAAATCACGCTCGGCGCGTTTTATTGGTGGATCGGATGGCGCGGCCTTGACCGGCAGCGTCGTCCACATC
Organism: Candidatus Angelobacter sp.; assembly: GCA_036270475.1. Lineage (GTDB taxonomy): Bacteria > Acidobacteriota > Terriglobia > Terriglobales > Acidobacteriaceae > Angelobacter. Next base: position 3,479 of record DATBCN010000638.1, read on the forward strand.
ACGCGTTTTTCCGCCAGGCGAACCTCACGAAAAGGCGCGGAGATTCCCTGCGGCGGCTCAGCCTCCGGCAGCAGAAAAAAATCAGGATAGAGCGGCGCTCGCAGCAGCGATTTCCAGTCTTCATCCATCAGCCACGGATCGGCAGCAGGAAACGCACAGTACAGCGCGCCCGCTGTCGCATAGAGATTCATCAGCACGCGGGCCAGGGACATGGCTGCATTGGTCGAACCGGTTTGCTCGACGTAAGCGGATTCCTGTTCATGCAGCAGCAGAACGGCCTCACCGCGGCCCTGCATGCGGAACTCAAGGTGAAAGCGCTGCGGGCCGGAGAATGCAACAACGCATCCATCCCAGGCTGGGGCCGATGCCGAGACCAGCGCGCCCGTTGGGTCACTCATCTTCTCGCCCCACTTCCACCACCGATCGCCACGGTCATAGTATAAGCGGGCAACATTCAAGCCTTCACGCAGGGAGAACCCGCCATCCAAAACAGAATGCATGGCCGCCTCAACCAGCTTCTCCGGAGGGCCATTCAGCGCCCAGAAGACGGCGGTCCTATCACACATGGTGCGCGAGACCACCAACTCCATGTCCGCAAAAGGCAGCGTTGCGGTGCATGCGCCGCTGTCCCGGTAAAAGCGCACTTCAGCGGCATACGGCGCGCCGCCAGCATCGCGCACGATGCTGACTATGTTCCCCTCCATATATTGCGGCAGCGCGGGCTCCGCCAGCTCGCGCAAAAGGCGCACCGTCTCTCCCGGATAGAACACGTTTTTATCTCCGGAAGCAGGTTACACGGGGCCGATTCCCTCCGGCAATGAATTTCTGTTAGAGTGCTGGCGCGCGCGACAGGCACGCCACAGGAGTATTCCATGCCGAACGGAGGCCCCGATAATTGCGGGACATGCGGGTTCAATCGCCGCAATCGCGGTGAGTGGCGCAATCCGGCGCCGGATGAAAGCCAGACTTCATTCTGCGAGATACGCGGCGTTGCCATGCTGGCCGACCATTGGACCTACTGCCAAAACTGGCACTCCCACACGCGACTCCCTATCGGCCCCATCTATTCTTCCGGCATATATGAGAACGGATACCGGCGCATTCCGTGGCACGGATTGATCGCGCCTGAGTTCGTTCATGCAGGCGCATGCAACGAGTGCTGGACGAAAATCGCGGACGGAATTTCGATCCCCGCGGTTGAGAGTGCGCCACTGGTTTTCTGCGGCAACCTGCATTATCTGGAATGGTGGCAGCGGCAACATGCGGATGAAGAAGCGCCGATGAGCTGGAACATCTGGGAGCACTAAGACAAAGCCCTCCGAGGTGCGGGCATTTCATCCCAACACACGGTTTGCAGCTTCCGCCAATCGCGGTTAGATTATTCGCCATGAGAAAAATTATCGCTGGCATTTTCACCGTTTGTCTTGGTCTGGGCTGTTGGAGTGCGAATGCCCAAAGCGCCACACCGCAGTCATCGCAACCATCGGCCTCGGCGTCCGCGCCGGCCGCGGCCATTCCCGCAAAACCTGGAGACGTGGATACGATTGAGCACATCCTGGCCGCCACTTACGACGTGATTTCAGGCCCTGCCGGGCCGCGGGACTGGGACCGCTTCCGCAGTCTTTTCTATCCCGGCGCACGGTTGATTCCCAGCCGCCGCGATGACAAAGGCGTGGTAAGCGCCAAGCCGCTCACGCCCGACGAATATGCCGTCCGCGGCCAAGCTTTCTTCAGCAAGGAAGGATTTTTTGAGAACACCGTGGCCAACCGCATTGAAGCGTGGGACAACATAGCCCATGTGTTCAGCACATATGAATCGCGCCATGCCAAAGGCGAGAAGCCATTCGCGCGCGGGATCAACAGCTTTCAATTGATCAATGACGGTTCGCGCTGGTGGGTGCTGACTATCTATTGGGAGGCAGAAGACGCGGCCCATCCGCTGCCGGAAAAATATTTGAAATAAGTGTTGAATACGCCGATCATAAAAAAGCCCCGAAGCTGACTGATTTGCCATCTTCGGGGCCTTGTTTTTCAGCGAACACTCGTTCGCGCGAACTTAAAGCTACTTCTTTCCCACCACAAGCAGAGTAAACGTGCCCGGCTTCATGCTGCGCCTCGGACGCTCGCCCTCTTTTGCCGGAGGAGCTTCTTCAATCTCCGCCGTGACCAGATAGATATCGTGATTGGTCGTATCCAGCGCCATGGTGCGCGCGCCGCGCTGGGTGGCCACGTTCTGCGCTACGGTGTACTTATCAGCCGAATCTTCATGCACCACGGTCAGCGTGCCATCGCCATTGGAGCTGAAAGCGAGATCGGTGCCGGGATCAAACGCGTTGGCATCAACGCCATCGCCAATCGCGGGAGTGGTAACCACTTTCCCGTCCTCGGCATTCACTACAGCCATGACCTTGTTGTGGCATCCGGCAAACAACCGGTGATGCTTCTGGTCCATGGCCAGGCCGGAAGGCTCTTCACAGCCGGTAAGCTTCCAGGTCTTGGCCACCTTGGCATTGGCGGCGTCAATGCTGGTGAGTTCGGATGTGTCTTCAATATTTACAAAGACCATGCCTTTGCCATCGGCCACGCCAAATTCGGGCTTGCCGGTGAGCGGGATATTGCCGATCACGGTGTCTTTTGCGGCGTCAATGGCGGTGGCGTTTTTGCTGCGGCCATTAAAGGTGAAAACGCGCTTGCTGGAGGGATCATAAAGAATCGCATCAGGATTTTCGGCGTCAAGCTTGATGCGGGCCGTTTCCTTGAGCGTCTTCAGGTCAAACACCGTGACGGTGTTCTCGCGTCCATTGCTGGTAAAGCCCTTGCCCAGGTCCTGGGCCAGCGCAATGCCATGCACGCCGGGCGTATTAGGAATATCGCCGACGACGGAGCCTTTATACGGGTCCACCACCATCACGTGCGTGCCGCGGGAGATGAACAGCCGTTTCCCGGCGGGATCAAAAGTCAGATAGTCCCAGCCGCCATCGCCGCCGAGCACATATTTTTGTTTGACTTGATACTGCGTTGGGGCAAATGCCTTCATGGAGCCGGCGCACATGCAGGCCAGGGCAAATAATACGACGATCTGTTTCCGCATTTCTTTTCACCTCGGTTGTCGCCAATCATTCTAATAGCAACCATGGCAAGCTGTCTCTGTGCGGAGCCGGCAGGAAGAAATGTTCATTATGATGTCCGGGCAAGCCACCAGCGCCGCAACGCCACTACGGACCATACGGCTTCCACGGCGCCAAAAGGCCATGCGCCCTGGAGAAATCCGTAGATTGAGCCGAGAGCGCAGGCGAGCGCAAAGCCAAAGATGCACCAGGCGCTCCGCTTTTCCAGGGCGTAGAAAACCAGCATTGCTGTAACGGCGAACAATCCGAAGGCGGTAAGAGCGCTCAAAAGCGGTTCCCTTGTATCGAACCGCGATTGTAAAGCAAACCAGGAACCGATTGCCCATGAGAGACGCTGCATGATGTGGTTCCAACGCGACTGCAGGCCATGCAAAGTTGAGAAAACTGGCGATTCGCGCGGCGCGATCTAAGGCGATCAGGAACGAACCATCACCGGCCTGACTTCAATGGACCCAACATTGGCCGAGGGTATGCGCGCGGCAATCGCCATGGCATCGTCAAGGTCACTGGCTTCCACCAGAAAATAACCGCCCAGTTGTTCTTTGGTCTCGGCAAAAGGCCCGTCAGTGACGGTCCGCTTACCATCGCGGACGCGGACCGTGGCGGCCCTGGAGGTAGGCTGCAACTCATGCCCGCCCAGATACTTGCCCGTCTTTTGCAAGTCTCCCACCAGCTCCCTGTATTGTTGATAAATCGATTCCTTGTCCGCGGCAGTCTGCGCATCCCAGGCCCCTTCCTCAAGATAGATCAGCAAGAGATATTGCATGTAACCAGTTCTCCTTTTATCAAGTCGTCTTGTCAATACGTCGCGCCAGCCGGCCGGGACCGACAAAAAAACGAGGACCATTTGTGAAAAAATCTTCGCAAACTTTGCGTCTTTGCCCGTTCTATCTATAACAATAGCTCCCAATTTCCTCCAAGGGAGTACACCATGGCTCGAAAATGCCGGTCCTCCCCCGCAGGTGGTGATTTACCGCAGGAATGTCATCTGAGGCAAATTGCCACCCTGGACCGGTTGTTTGTTTCTTGCTGACCGGCCCGCAGTTGGCGGGCTATCTGCTCAGACTCTATGTGCTTCCATGGGTATTGTCACGCCGTCTTCGGCACCACTGGTCGAACTACAATCGCTCCGGTTTCAGCTGATGGAATACGCGCTGCAATGGCCAATGCGTCATCCTGATCGTCGGCTTCCACCAGAATGTAACCTGCCAACTGTTCCTTGGTTTCCGCAAAAGGCCCGTCCGTGATCGCCCGCTTGCCATCACGAATGCGGACCGTGGTGGCCGTGGATGTGGGTTGAAGCTGGCTTCCGCCGACGAATTTGTCCTTTTTCTCCAAATCCAGCCTTAGCTCCCGGTAGCCTCCGTAAAGTTTTTGCTTTTCAGACTCGGTCAACTTCTCCCACTGGTCTTCGTCATGATGAATCAACAAGAGATATTGCATTGAAGTCTCTCCTTTTCTTCTTTAGATCTGCATATATTGTCGATCTGCATGTACGTCGCGCGAGCGGGCCGGAATCGACAAAAAAAGGGGAAATTATTGTGGGGTTTTGTTGACTGCTGAAATCTGGAGCCACCACCAGGAACGCGGAACCATGAACCACAATAGAACCATGAACCACAATAAAAGATAATTGCGTGGATTCTATCGCGTGTTTTGCTTGGAAGCCTTCCAGACCGGCAAATAATCGTATGCCGGATAAAACTCAGTGCGATAAGCGCCCCAAGCGCGACATGAACTTGGCCGTTGAGCATGGCGCATGTCGGTTTCCATCTGACTGAAGTTTAAGGTGTGGCCGCGGTGTTTTTCGCTTGCAATTCGCCCGGTGCTATGCTAACTTAAGTCGTTTGTTTATATTGTTTTATGCCAGTATGATGGGTCGACTTGGCGATGGGTGAGGTAAAGGCGAGTTAGCCACGGGTTCAGACGGATATAGGCTGGAACTGGCCACATATTCAATGGAAACGCCGG
>DATBCN010000639.1:0-2054 GCA_036270475.1 Candidatus Angelobacter sp.
CTTTGTCGATTTGCTCCACTCTCAATCGTCGTTCTATCGAGGAGACAAAGAAGTGACCGCGCATATGTCATCACTGTCGACATTGACGAAAGATGCTTCGTCATTTTCGACACTACGCCAGACACGCGTGTCGTCTTTCCCATGGACTTTCAACAATCTACACCGATCTCACCAAGCGGCGGGCTTTGGCATGGGCCGTGCAACTGTCAATGGCGGAAGCAACATGTTCAGAATTTCAATCATTGATACGCAGCGTGAGCGCAGGTTGGTCGTGGAAGGGACCCTGGTACATCCGTGGGTTGAAGAGCTGCGAAAAACATGGAGCAATGCCGGCGAAGCCCTTGACGGCCGCAGCCTGGTGATTGATCTGGCCAACGCCACCGTGATCAGCCGCGAGGGAGAGAATGCGATCTTCGATTTGATGAAAGAGGGCGCGAAGTTCTCCTGCTCGGGCGTTCTCACCCGGCATCTGCTCAAGGAACTTGCGCGCAGATGCCACGCAAAACTGCATGATGTGATGGACCAAAATTGCTCAAAAGAAAATCGCCATGGATAACGGAGGCCACAGTGACGAGAATACAAACCACCGCAAAGGAACGGACCACAACCTACACAACCGTTGCTGACTTCTGCCGGCTTTTCAAGGAAGGCATGGACAGCCTGTATGGATTGGCGCTCATGCTGGCGGCAGATCCCGGGAAAGCCGAAGAATTGTTCGTTTCCGGTCTGGATGATTGCGCGGCGGGCAGCCCGGTCTTCAAGGAATGGGCCAATGCGTGGGCCCGCCGGACGATCATCAAGAACGCGGTAAGGCTGATCGCGCCCAAGCCGGTTTTCGCGAATGGCGTGTTGAACACCGCCGCACCCGGCGACACCACAAGCCGCACGCTGCCTGGACTGCCGGCAGAAATTAACGCAGTGCTTGGTCTCAGGCCATTTGAGCGCTTTGCCTTCATCCTGTCAGTTCTTGAAGGCTACTCCGACCTGGATTCCGCACTGCTCCTTGGCTGCACACGCCAGGCATTGGTTGTGGCACGGATGCGGGCAGAGCAGGGAATCGCGCATTTTGCGGCAACCCGAGAAGGCCAATACTCCGGCGCCAACCAAAAAAACAAACCATCCGCGATCAAGCGGCCTTTACCAATGCAATTGGCAACGCCGGCATAGGTAAAAGCGAAGCATTTCAAACAGACCATTTTTCAGAATTACGAGGCCAACGATGAACAGCAAGAAACGGAATAATCTCAATACTAGTTATAAGCATCCCGGCTTTTCCGCGATGTTGCTGCTGGCGCTTGCACTGGTTGCATGCAGTAAAAATAATGTCCAGGCGGCGGGACCGGCTGCTCCGCCCGCGCCGCTGGTAAGCGTGGTTCAAACCAGCGCGCACGACGTCCCAAAATACCTGGATGAAATAGGCAGGAACGCCGCCTATGAATCCGTGGTCGTCACGCCGCAGGTGGGCGGGCGAATCATTGAACGGCACTTTCAGGATGGAGAAAACCTCAGGAAGGGGCAGCTTCTTTTCGTAATCGATCCGCGGCCGTACAAGGCCCAGGTTGATTCGGCCCAGGCCAACCTGGCCCAGGCAAAGGCGGCCCTTGATCTGGCGAAAATCCAATTTTCCCGCGACCAGGAAATCATCGGTACCAGGGCGATTTCCAAGCAGGACTATGACACCAAGAAGAACACAGTAGACGTTGACCAGGCGCAGGTTGCGGCCGTCGAGGCGGCGCTCGAAACCGCCAAGCTGAACCTGGAATATTGCTACATTCACTCTCCCATCAACGGCCGCGCCGGCTCGCGCCTGGTGGACGCAGGAAATGTGGTGCAAGCGAATTCCAGCTCCCTGCTTTCCATACAGCGCGTTGATCCCATCTATGCGAACTTCACTATTACCGAGCGCGATCTGCCTGAAGTGCAGAAACAGATGGCGGGCGGCGGTCTTAAGGCGCTGATACGGCTCCCGTCTGACCAGGAAAGCGCAGCCCGGTCCGGACGGATCGAATTCCTTGACAACACGGTGCAGAACGGCAGCGGCACGGTCTCTTTGC
>DATBCN010000640.1:0-1615 GCA_036270475.1 Candidatus Angelobacter sp.
CTCTTCGGCAGTGATCCCTATACGCTGGCCGAGTCGGCAAAGATCGTGGAAGACGCCGGGTTTGACCTGGTCGATCTCAACCTGGGCTGCCCGGCCAAGCGCGTGGTCAAGTGCAACGGTGGTTCCGGTCTGCTGAAAGACCTCCCCGTGATTGGGACCATTTTTGAGGCTGTTCGCGCCGCGGTAAAGGTTCCTTTCACCGTGAAGTTCCGTTTGGGCTGGGACGATGACAACATCGTCTGCGTACCCCTGGCCAAAATGGCTGAGGACTGCGGACTCAATGGCGTGGCGCTGCATGCCCGCACCCGCGAGCAGGGTTACAGCGGCAACGCGCGCTGGGAGTGGATCGCCGCCGTAAAAAACGCCGTGAAGATTCCGGTGATTGGCAATGGTGATATACGCACGCCGGAAGACGCTATCGCCATGGTGGCGCAGACTGGCTGTGACGGGGTAATGATCGGGCGCACGGCTGCCTCCAATCCGTGGATCTTCCGCCAGATCCGCCAGCACGCTGAAACGGGCCGCTATGACCAGCCGACGGACGCTGACCGCTACCAGATGATCCGCACCTATTTCAAAATGCTGGTGGATGAAACCATGCACGGCTCTCCGGGCAAGATGAAACAGTTTGTGGCCTGGTTCACCCATGGCGTGCCGGGCGGCAACGCGCTGCGCCGCGCCTGCTATGACGCGCATACCGGCCCCGCCATTCTTGCCAGCGTGGAAAAATTCTTTGAAGAGCTTCTCAGCGGCAAGTTGCCGCCGCATCCAGAGACCATCCGGACAGAGATGACGCAGCCGGAAATGGACTTGCTGCCCGCCTGTGGTGACTGATCTTTCTAACTCTTTCACGCTGCGGCATAATTGTGCGGGCTTTTTTGCTTGCCGGCTATCCCATTGTTAGTAAATGCACTTAACGAACTAACGCAAGACTTTCCGGCAAAACCGTTCTAAAATGCAGCGCAAGTTACCCATTACTTGCCGAGCCTAAATGGAATACATACCTCTGTTCTTGATTGGCTGGATGGCGGTGTGCTTGCCCGCCATTGTTGTTACCCTGGTTGCCAACAACCGTCGCCGGCGTGAAACCGCCGCACTCAGTGAGCGAATCACTGATCTCAAACGCCAACTTGAAAATCTGGAACAGCATAGCCGCGCTCAATTCGCACAGGCACAGCAGCCTGCCCCGCCAATGCGGGTTTCGGCAGAAGAGACGCGGCCCACGGCCCAACCCACCGCCCGGCCTGCCTCTGCGCCTTCGCTGGTTAGTGAGCCGGCGGTCGTAGAAAAATCGCTGCCGCCAATCGCTGTTCCAGCTCCGCCTCGACCAGTCGTCGCCGCGCCGATTGCAGCGCAGACAAAACCTCAAGCACCTCTTCAATCCCCGCCCACGCCCGTCGAGGTGGGTGGAATTCCGCTTACACCTCCTCGACCTAAGCAGCCGGCCGCTGAAACGCCACATGCCATTGCTCCGCCACCGCCGCCTCCGCCCAAACCGCGCGTGGTTGCTGCCGCGCAGCCCATGGCTGCAATGGCGGATTCATCGGCGCAAGTTCGCGCGTCTGCCGGCTCCGCGGGTTTTACTTCAACACACACCGCATACGATATTCAGCCG
>DATBCN010000641.1:0-1643 GCA_036270475.1 Candidatus Angelobacter sp.
AAGAATTCTTTGCGCACAAAAGCGCCGTCTTTGGCTTTGAAAGCCTGATATTCGCCATCCACGCACTCTTCCATGCGTTTGAGCAGCATGCCGGAGTGGTCGCGGGCCAGCAGATCGTCCCAACCGGAGCCCCAGATAACCTTGATCACGTTCCAGCCGGTTCCGCGGAAGGCCGATTCCAGCTCATTGATGATCTTGCCGTTGCCGCGCACGGGCCCATCGAGCCGCTGGAGGTTGCAGTTGATTACAAAAATCAGGTTGTCCAGCTTTTCGCGAGACGCCAAGGTTAGCTGGGCGCCCAGGACTTCTGGCTCGTCGGTTTCGCCGTCGCCCACGAATGCCCACACTTTACGCGGCGTTGGCTTAATCAGTCCGCGGTTTTCCAGGTAGCGCATGAATCGCGCCTGATAAATGGCGTTCAGCGGTCCCAGACCCATGGAAACAGTGGGGAAGCGCCAGAACTCCGGCATGAGCCACGGATGTGGATAGGAGGAAAGTCCGGGCGTATCGCGCAATTCATGGCGATAATTTTCTATCTGCTGCTGGCTGATGCGCCCTTCAAGAAATCCGCGCGCGTATACACCGGGAGAGGCGTGGCCCTGAAAGTAGACGAAATCCCCTGGCTCGTCTCCATAAGTGGCATGGAAGAAATGGTTGTAGCCAACTTCCAGCAGCGTCGCCAGAGATGAGTACGTGGAAATGTGGCCGCCAATGCCGGGGTCTTTTTTATTCTGCCGATGCACCATGGCCATGGCATTCCAGCGAATCAAGCTCTTGATGCGGCGCTCCATGGCGCGATCACCGGGGTAAGGAAGCTCTTCATCCACCGGGATGGTATTCACATAAGGAGTGTTGAGTTGGACGGGCACGTCCACGCCGGACTGCCGGGCGCGCCGGGTAAGGGCATCCAGCAGACGTGTCCCCTGGCCGGGGCCTTCCTGGTCAATGACTTCGTCAAAAGCTTCAATCCACTCTAAGATTTCTTCGTGATCGGGTTCAAGGGCAGCGGCAGGTTTCGCATTCATCTTTATAGTATGACGCGAACCACGCACAATTTCCACCCAGCGGCAGCGATGAAGTAACGGTCAGAGTGCAGGTGCGGCGGTAACTTGCGGCGGATGCGATTTTGCCGGTTGCGATGCGCCGTGATTTTCAGGCGTGTAAACATGGTCGAAGTCCGAACCGGGCGGCGGCATATTTGCCTGGGTGAACGCAGCTTCCAATTCTTTTGCGAACGCGGTGGCGATTCGCCGCCGCCAATCGGCGGACCAGAGCTTTTTTTTGCGCAAATACTGCTCCATAAACTTCAGTGCGTCCTTGGCGATGTACCGCGCCGCGCCGCCGACAAGTGCATTCTCGCGTGCGGTCATACATTCAATCAGCGCCGGGCCATGCCCCTGACGAGCGCGGCGTACCGCTTCCTGCGCCACGCGAAAGACCGCCACTACATCGCAACCATCCACCGTGATTTTCGGATAGTAGCCTGAACCAACTCCGTGAGAATCGCTGGGAATAGGAAGTATGTGGGACTCGGCGCGGGCGTCAAAACGGCCTTCCACCAGGCACACGATGGGTAGCTTCTGTGTGGCTGCAAGCGCCATGGCGTCAGGTTCGAAGTCCGAGGTTGAAGAGTTGTTGGTGGC
>DATBCN010000642.1:0-12508 GCA_036270475.1 Candidatus Angelobacter sp.
CACTTCAATCTGGGGCACGCCACGCGGGGCCGGAGGAAGTCCGGTCAGGTGGAACTTGCCCAGAGTGCGATTGTCCTTGGCCAGCGGGCGCTCGCCCTGCAGCACATGGACCTCTACCGAAGGCTGGCTGTCTGCCGCCGTGGAGAAGGTCTCAGTCTTCTTGGTCGGAATCGTGGTGTTGCGCGGAATCATCTGCGTGGCCACGCCGCCCAGGGTCTCAATCGCCAAAGTCAGCGGCGTCACGTCCAGCAGCAACAGGTCTTTCACGTCGCCGGCCAGTACGCCTGCCTGCACCGCCGCGCCAATCGCGACGACTTCGTCAGGGTTCACGCCCTTGTGCGGTTCCTTGCCAAACAGCTCTTTCGCCAGTTGCTGGATGCGCGGCATGCGCGTCTGTCCGCCGACCAGTACAACTTCATCGATCTTGCTGGCGTCAACGCCGGCATCTTTCATGGCCAGCTTGCATGGTGCGATGGAGCGCTGAATGATGTCATCCACCATCTGCTCCAGCTTGGTGCGCGTCAGCTTTTTCACCAGGTGCTTTGGGCCGGTCGCATCCGCGGTAATGAACGGCAGATTGATCTCGCTCTCCATGGTGGTGGAAAGCTCGATCTTGGCTTTTTCCGCCGCGTCGCGCAAGCGTTGCAACGCCATCTCATTGCCCTTGGCGCGCAGATCCAGGCCTTCGTCTTTCTTGAATTCGTCCACCAGCCATTCCACGATGCGCTGGTCAATGTTGTCACCGCCCAGGTGAGTATCACCGTTGGTGGACTTCACCTGCACCACGTCTCCGCCAACTTCCAGGATGGAGATATCAAACGTGCCGCCGCCAAAGTCATAGACAGCGATAATTTCGTCCTTCTTCTTGTCCAAACCGTAAGCCAGCGCCGCCGCTGTAGGCTCATTGACGATGCGTTTTACGTCCAAACCGGCGATCTTGCCTGCGTCTTTCGTAGCCTGGCGTTGCGCGTCATTAAAATACGCGGGCACTGTGATGACGGCTTCCGTCACCGACTGGCCAAGATAGTCTTCCGCCGCCTTCTTCAGTTTCTGCAGGATCATCGCCGAGACCTGCGGTGGCGTATATTCCTGTCCCTGCGCTACCACGGCCACGTGGTCGCCCTGGCGTACAACTTTGTAAGGGACCATCTTCATTTCTTCACTTACTTCATCAAAACGGCGTCCCATAAACCGCTTGATGGAATACACGGTGTTTTCCGGGTTCGTGATGGCCTGCCGTTTGGCCACCTGGCCTACCAACCGCTCACCGGATTTGGTGAATCCAACTACTGACGGTGTGGTGCGGCCGCCTTCTTCATTGGCGATAACCTTTGGTTCGCCGCCTTCCATCACGGCAACCACGGAGTTCGTGGTTCCGAGATCAATTCCAATAATCTTTCCCATGGCTTTCAGCCTCCCTGCTTATAAGTGCTTCAAAATCAGTGCATACAGCATTATAACAAAGACATTATGATATATGAGTCACTTACTGTCAAGGCATTAGATGGTCTTTTCCATCAGCCGGTTGCAGGAAAAATGCGACCGTCAATCGTGACGTTGATTTATCGGAGTTCCCAGTAGGAAAGGGCGTTAGCAGTACGCATCAACTCAACTTTAAGTCCATGGATTTGCGCGTCACTTGCGAGTTCACCAGCGGCTGCCGCGGCTTCCACGTCAAGGGCTGCCTTGGCCGCCTGTGTAGCCTCAATGATGCCACACATCCCCTTCAAAGTGTGAGCATTCAACCGGACTTCAGGGATGTTCTTCTGCACCCAGGCTTTTTCCAGGTCCTTAAGCACTTTGTCGGATTCAGTGGGAAACATCGTAGCCAGCTCCCGCGCCAACTCCTCGTCGCCTCCGCAGCGGGCCAGTATCTTTTTGGAATCAATGTGAACAGTTTCTTCCGGCTGGCATGGCGGCGCGTCACAGCTTTCTTTCCCGTCATGATTTCTCGCCAGCGAGGTTGAGTTTGCATCAGGGATTGCGCCGGACGGCTTCTGACCGGTTTCGGGCATGCAGTTACGTTGGATTACGGCCGCGAGTTCGTTGCGTCCGATGGGCTTGGAAATATAGTCATCCATCCCGCTGGCCAGGCACCTTTCGCGGTCGCCCTGCATCGCGTGTGCCGTTATGGCGACGATGGGGACGTGCTTTCCAGACGCGTGCTGCTTCTTGCGCAAGAGGCCGGCCGCCTGGAAGCCATCCATTTCGGGCATTTGTATATCCATGAAGACCAGATCAAATTTTGCGTCGGCGTACAGTTCAACGGCTTCCCGTCCATTGTTTGCGATGGTTACCTGGTGGCCCAGTTTTCCCAGCAATCCGAGCGCGACTTTTTGATTCAGCACGTTGTCCTCGGCCATAAGGATCCGCAAGGCGGCAGTCGCCGCTGCCGGCTGAACTGGGGCAGAAAGTGCAGACCGCTGTTCCTTCCTCTCGTCTGTGGCTACCTTGCCCAGGGCCCTCCGCACAAGCCGGAGCAGTTCCGGGCGTGAGACTGGCTTGATCGCATACTCGGAGACCCCCATCTGCTGGCATCGGCGCGCGTCTTCCGGCTGGTCGCCGGAGGTCAACATCATGATGGCGGTAGCGTCCAGGGTTGGATCTTCATGGATTGCTTCCAGCAGCATGAAACCGTCCATCTCAGGCATATGGCGATCGACAATCACCAGAGGATAAGGCTTTCCTTCGCGGCCCGCGCGGCGCAGCAGGGAGAGTGCCACGGAACTGCCGTCGGCGAGTTCAGGAAACATCTTCCAGCCCAAAAGCATGTCATGCAGAATCCGGCGGTTGGTGTAATTGTCATCCACCACAAGGGCGCGTATGCCGCGCAACTCATCCAGGCAAAGCTCAGGGGCATTCTCCACCGGCGCTTCAGAGTTGCCGAAGCGGACGGTAAAATGGAAGATAGAGCCTTCGCCCGGCTTGCTCTCCACCCAGATGCGTCCATTCATCATCTCCACGAGCCGGGAGCAGATGGTCAAGCCCAGGCCGGTGCCGCCGTAATTCCGCGTAGTGGAGTTGTCTGCCTGTTCAAAGGCCCCAAACACGCTGGAGAGCTTTTCAGGAGCGATGCCAATGCCGGTATCGCGGACGGAGAAATGCAGGACAACGCCATCTTCATCCTGAGCTTCCCGTTGCACGGTGAGAACGACCTCGCCGCGCTTGGTAAACTTAATGGCATTGCCCAGCAGATTGATCATGATTTGGCGCAGGCGGCCGGCATCGCCCAGAACATGAGTTGGGACCGCGCCGTCGACGTCAAACGCAAACTCGAGTCCTTTCTGGTGGGCGCGCAGGGAGAGCGTCTTCATTGTCTCAGTGACTGCATCTTCCAGGCAGAAGGGCGCCAGATCGAGCGACAACTTGCCGGCTTCAATCTTGGAAAAATCAAGGATGTCATTAATGATGCCAAGCAGTCCGTCGGCGGACGATTTCACCATGGTCATGTAATCGCGCTGCGCTGGTTCAAGCTCCGTGTCCAGGGCCAGTTCAGTCATGCCCAGAATGCCGTTCATCGGCGTCCGGATCTCATGGCTCATGTTGGCCAGGAATTCGCTTTTGGCGCGGTTGGCAGCCTCGGCGGCCACTTTGGAGCGCTCTAATTGCTCAACCGTAGCGCGCAACTCTACGGTACGCGCGGCCACCTCATCCTCCAGGTGCTCGTAATGGTCCTTTAGCTTGCTGTCCCGCTGCGCGATGGCTGCCAGCATGTCGTCAAAACTTTCAATCAGAAGTCCAATTTCGCGATAGCCAACTTGAAGGTCGCCTATGGAGTAGTACTCAGTGTTTCGAATCGCGCGCGCCCGCTGCGCCAGCGCCAGAATAGGGCCGGAGATGATGCCCTGTAACCTTGAAGCCAGCAGGAACGCCAGCGCCAGCGAAACCAGCAAAACGATGCCTGAGGTGATGATGTTCTGAATAATGCTGGTGTGCAGCTCCTGCAAATCCTGCTCCAGAAAAAGAAAACCCACGATTTCCTGATTAAGACGGATAGGACGAAATACTCGCAGAGAAGCGTTACTGAACTTACGGCCTTCAGGTTCCGGAGCATTTGGTACGCCCTCATGACTGGTCCTGGCAGTCAGGTAAGTGGCAAATGCCCGACCATCCTTGGAATAAATTCTCGCGGCTGTCACATGCGGATCAGAGCGGAGAGCGCTCAGTATCTCGAGCGCAGACCGAGGATCATTGAAGGCAAGCGCCGCCGTGCTGTTGGAGCCGATAATCCCCGCCAGCAATTCACTTTTTTGTAAAATCCTTTCCCGCGAGCGAATAATGGACTGCCAGGTAAAGGTGCCACAGGCCAGTAGCAGGGCCGCCACCGTGGTGATCATCATGATCCATGTAAGTTTTCTGCGAATAGGAACATTTCCGGTGTCCATCATTGCCCATGCCTTTCCTCAGCCACTGTCACGATGCGTGCCAAAGCCAGTAGCTTGGAACTGATTCTTAAATGCGCGTTCTCGGCGGCGGCCACGTTGACTTCAAAAAGCAACCTGCCATTTTCCAGAATGAAATTAATGGTTCCCCCGGCGCGCGCGAACCCGGGTGTTTCCGCAACCAGCAGGACAGCCGCGCCTTTGCTCGCCTGCAGGAGCTTCTGCTGCTGCCTGACGGCACTGGAGGCTAGGAACAGCAGATGGCAGTCCTTGATCTCCTCCGGCCCATGGAGATGCCTGACCGTAATAGTGTGCCCACTAATGTTCTTGCCGCGCACCGACGTATCCAATTCGTCTACCACGGGGCTGCGCCCCAGCGCGCAGAAGTTCATGGTTGCGTCAGCCGTGGTGAATGCCTCCGCGGGCCATTCAATGAATTTGGCGAAATTCAGCAGATAGGCGGCTTTGACCTGTTCCTCGGTGACCGACTGGGCGCTCGCACAAGCCGCAACGAGCAGACAGGCCGGCAATAAAGCCAGGGCTGCCCGATTTCGAGTTGTGCTCCAGTTCATCACAAGGAGGGATACCATTTCCCTAACAGCCGTTAATTACTAAATCGGCCAAATAGAATCAGCTCTTTAGGATGAGCCCGAGGCGTCACCAAAATGGCTTTTAGGTTGAAGAAAGCGCCCGTTACGCGCACAGACAACTTCTCGGACAGATCAGTGAGTGAAAACTTTTTCAGTCCCCCAGGTATACGCGATTTTTAGCCTGGCATTGCGTCCGTCCTGATAAATCACATCCTCAACATGTTCATTGCCGCCGGGATATCCGTAGCGCTGATTGAAAAGGTTGTAAATGCTGCCGGAGACCTCAAATTGCCGGTACAGGCGCCGCGTGAACAGCGTCACGTTCGTGACCACGAACGGATCTGTTTTTTTCCCGGATAAAGTCCCGGTTGAACCAACGAAGTGAAGGTCCAAACCGGCGCTCAGCTTCTGCGGCACGACTGGCAGAATCACGGCAACATTGGCCATGTGGGCCGGGGTATCTTTCAAACTGACGTGCTCATTCGGATCAAATGCACTCGCATAACTGTAGTTCATTTGCAGGCTCACTCCGGATTTCCATTTGCGCTCGGCGGCCAGCTCGGCCCCTTTTGCCCGCACCGAGTCCTGATTTTTAAATTGCAGGCCTTCGGGAGTTGCGACCTGCTCAATGAGATCGTGGATCCGGTTGTGAAAAATGCTGGCGCTGAAATGGAAGCGATCGCCGGCATACTGCTCAACAACAACCTCGGCGGTCTGGATGCGCTCAGGCTGGAGATTGCCATTGGGGATCTGTCCGATTCCGTTGTAATAGCGCTCATAGGCATTGGGTGCCCGAAATGCTGTGCCATACAAGAACTTGATGGTAGTGTGAGCAAAGGGATCGTAGATCAATCCCGCGCGCGGGCTGGTTGCGCCCCCATACGCGTAATCCTGATCGCGTCGAATGCCGAGATTCAAGAGCAGTTTCTTATTGATTATGGAGTACTCGTCCTGAGCATAAAAGGCCCAGGTCTGTGAGCTGTGGTGATTGTCAAGATATAGAGCAAAGGGCTCAATATCAAAGTTTGTTTGTGTCTGCCGGGCATTGTCACGAAATTCGCTGCCCACGGTCAGCAAATGGCGCGAAAACACGTGCTTGGAGAGCTTTACTTCTTCGCCCCACCAGGCGCCATTCAGATAATCGTGGTTTAACGTGATTTGGCCTCCAGGTTCTGCCGAATAGTTAAATGGATACAATCCGTCGTAGGTGTAAATGTCGTAAAATAAATGCGCCTCCAGGTCCCAGTCTGAGCCGAAGCGATGGGAGAACCCGAGATCGGCATAGCCGGTGCGATCGGTGGTCTGCGCATTCGGATTGTTGAATGCTGTTCCAAAAGAGGCGGTTGGGATTTTCTTCTCGCGCGGGCCATACACCAGTTCAAAACTGAAATCCTTATATGCCGCCTTGGCAAAAACCTGGCGATATCTCTGCGAGTCCAGGTTTCTGGCAACGCCAAGGTTGGTGTCCGGGCTGTTGAACTCAGGGAAGAAGAGCTTGGACGGCCCATGACTGTCGTAAAGCGTCGTGGAAACGAGTGCCTCCCAGTTCTTGCCCTTATCGCCAAACGTAAACCGTCCAAAATTTGTGCCGTAACTGCCAGTAGAACCTGCTATCTGGAGCCCCTTGCTCTGCCTTCCGGACCTGGTGATGACATTGACTACCGCGAAGAAGGCATTGTTTCCGTAGATGGCGGCGCTGGGCCCATGAATCACTTCAATTCGGTCCACCAAATCTATATCCAGGGGAAACTCGGCGCCAATATACGCCAGGTCGTAGATGTCGTCATTCATTCGATGGCCATCCACAAGCAGGAGAATACGTTCGTTGTAATCACCGGTCCGCCCGAAGCCGCGCACGGCTGCGTAGCTGTAGTTGCGATCGTAGGTCACATAAAAGCCGGGCACGCTGCGCAGCACGTCCGCCAGAGTGCGATATCCAAAGCTGTGGATCTCTTCCGCGGTTACAATGGTCACGGAAGCTGCGGCCTGAGTTACTTTCTGCAGATGTTTGGACGCGCCATACACCGTATCCACCTTGATCTTCATTAGATCTTCCACACTCAGTTGTGTCAGATCGGGATGATCTGAGGAAGACGAAGGGCTGGTTTGAGCAGCGCAGAAAGCCGTCAAAAAGATCACCATACTGATTACCGCAGCGGGGCTGCCCCTGCGATGGGACAATAACCACATTTCAATTCTCCTGCCTTGCACCAGTTGCAACCGCAACCAGCCAGATTCGGTATTTGTCATACTTGCTATCGGCAATCAAGAGCGCAAAATCAACTATGCAGGCGCTGTACTCTCCCCAGCGCTAATGACTTAAGTACTACGAACCTGAGATTTTGGAAGGATGATGAGAGCAACTCATCACATCAGGAAGTAATTTCCATCTATATCCGCCAGAGAGGCCAGGTTCTTTAGCCTTAAGGCCGCGCTTGTCTGCTGAAAGTCCGGGCCGGAAAAGGCCATGGAGCAGCTAAAGAAATCTTCACAGTTTCCGATTATTCCTCAGAGGATGGCCCGCCTGCCTGGGTGCGGTCCACAGAGGCAAGCATGGACTTAGCGGCAAATACAATCGCGCATGAACTAACAGCCGGAAAGATCATCTGTACGGATTCAGTCCTGATTGCTGATGATGACACCGTCTCACGCACTATGCTGGAGTCTCGTCTGCGGAAGTGGGATCTGAGCGTAGTCACTGCCAAAGACGGGCTCTATGCATGGCACGAACTGCAGAAGGAGACTGCGCCTAACCTGATCATTCTTGACTGGATGATGCCGGGTATTTCCGGCGTGGATCTTTGCCGCAGGATACGTGCGCGGACCACGGGAAATTATCCTTATATCCTTTTGTTGAGCTCGCGCGACGCCAAGCAGGACCTGGTGGAAGCCCTGGATGCCGGCGCTGACGACTACCTGACCAAGCCTTTTGATCCCAATGAACTGCGGTCGCGGCTCACGGTTGGCGTCCGGATTCTCAATCTGCAAAATCAACTGCTGCGCAAGGAAGAAGAGCTGAATTTCCAGGCCTGGCATGACAGCCTTACCAGCCTGTGGAACCGCGGCGCGATCATGGGCTTCCTGGACAGCGAACTGGCCCGAGTGCATCGCACCGGCTGCTCCGTTGGCGTGCTCATGGTAGATATTGACCATTTCAAAAAAGTGAATGACGTTCACGGCCATCCCACCGGTGACGCGGTCTTGCGGGAGGTGGCCCAGCGCCTTGCTTCCTGCACCCGCGCTTACGATTGGGTTGGGCGTTATGGTGGTGAAGAATTTATGGTGGTTCTTTCCAACTGTGATCCTGAGGCGATTGCAACCTGCGCGGAACGCCTGCGTGCAACCGTAGCGGCGGGACCCGTCTTCGCCCACGGGTGTGAACTGCCAATCACGGTAAGTGTTGGCGCGGCCCTTTACTCGCGCGAACTTGCTGAACGTGGCGCCGATGCGCTGGCGCTGGCTGACGCGGCACTCTATCGCGCCAAAGCAGCCGGACGCAACCGCGTGGAGATGGCCTGATACCCGCTGGTCTTTCTTCCTGTTTTAGGCTTCTTCTTCAGGCTGCTTGTTCAGTGCCTCAACTACTTTCCACGATTAAGCGGCAGGTCCAGTCGATGTGGCACGCATGTCTTCTTTGTCCGCGCCGAATCCATTCTGGGGATAGCGTGGCAGGACCTCCCGCAGCGCCCACTCAATGCGCTCCACCGAATCATTGATGAGCTGCAGTTGCATCGCATCCAGGCCGGAGCGTTGCTGTCCGCCAAGAAATTTGATCACCTGCAGGGCATTGCGGATGTGGTGATTCAGTTCAGCGATGGTCTTCATCCGCTCGCGCACCAGTTCACGGCTGGCCTTTTCTTCTCTCACCATCTGGTAAAACAGGCCGCCGGCAAACAGGCCCGTCAGCCCGTTGCTGATTAGGAGCATCTCAAATCTGGGCAGGCCTTCCTTCACTAATACCTGGTCAAGAACAAAGCCCAACGCGGCAACAATAATGGCGATAACAAACGAGAGCATACCGCTGCTGCGGGACCACAAAGATTCACCCGGAAGATTGTTGGTTTTCACAGTGGATCAATTTTAGACCAAACCGCGGGGAGCTTTGCGGCGCAAAGTTGTCCTTAACTAATCTTAGCCGTCAGCTTCGTGCGGACCGTTACTCCACCGTGACCGACTTGGCCAGGTTGCGCGGCTGGTCCACGTCGCATCCGCGGCGGACGGCAATGTGATACGCCAGCAGTTGCAGCGGCACAACTTCCAGGATGGGCAGCAGCAGCTCCGGCGCATGCGGCACGTAGAGCACATGGTCCACGGATTCCTTGATCTCCTCATCGCCTTCCGTAGCTACGGCAATCACAATTCCAGCGCGCGCTTTCACCTCTTTTACGTTGGACATGGTTTTTTCATAACGCAGCACTGAGTTCGGATCGTTGGAATCCTTGGTGGCCACCATAACCACGGGCAGGTTTTCATCAATCAGCGCATTGGGGCCATGCTTCATTTCACCGGCAGGATATCCTTCAGCGTGGATATAGGAAATTTCCTTGAGCTTCAAGGCTCCTTCCAGCGCGATAGGGTAGTGAATGCCTCGGCCAAGAAAAAGAAAATCCTGCACCCGGTAATACTTCCGGGCCAGCTCTTCGCACGCGGGATCATTGTTCAGTAGAGATTCCAGCTTATGCGGGACCTTCAGCAACTCATCAATATACTTCTTGGCTTCCTCCGTGGGTGTTGCTCCGCGCAACTCGCCCAGGTACAGCGCCAGCAGGAACAGCGCGGTCAACTGCGCCGTAAAAGCTTTCGTGGAAGCCACACCAATCTCCGGACCTGCATGCGTATAAACTGTGCCGGAAGCTTCGCGGGCAATCATTGCGCCCACCACATTGCAGATGGCCAGCGTCTTTGAGCCTTTGGCTTTGGCTTCGCGCTGCGCGGCAATTGTGTCCGCCGTCTCGCCGGATTGCGTGATCAGCAGCGTGATTTCTTTGCTTGAGATAATGGGATCGCGATAGCGCCATTCGCTGGCATAATCCACTTCCACGGGAATGCGCGCCAGCCGTTCAATCATGAATTTGCCGGCCAGCGCGGCGTGCCAACTGGTGCCGCAGGCGGCAATGTTGATCTTCTGCACCTGGCGCAGCTCTTCTTCCGTGATCTGCATCTCTTCCAGAAACACCTTGCCGGAATCCTGGGAGACGCGGCCCAGGGTGGTGTCCCGCACGGCGCGCGGCTGCTCATAAATTTCCTTGAGCATAAAGTGCTTGAATCCGCCCTTTTCCGCCATGATCGGGTCCCAGGTCACGCGCTGCACGTCGCGCACCACCGGCTTGCCGTCAAAGTCCGTGACTTGCACGCCGGAAGCAGTAATCACCGCCAGGTCGCCATCATGCAAAAAGAAAAGGTCGCGCGTGTGCGGCAGCAGCGCGGGCACGTCTGACGCCACAAAATATTCGTCTTCGCCCAGTCCAATCACTACCGGCGGGCCATTGCGCGCCGCCACAATCTTGTTCGGCTCATCGTCAGAGAGGACGCCCAGCGCAAATACTCCGGTAAGCTGCTTTACCGTCTTGCGGACGGCCTCCTCCAGGCTGGCGTGGCGGCCGTTCGCCTTGTTACCAAGCGCTTTTTCAATCAGGTGCGCGATTACTTCCGTGTCCGTCTCCGTGGAAAATTTATGCCCCTCTTCAATCAGCTTTTTTTTGAGCGGCATGTAGTTTTCCACGATCCCGTTGTGTACCACCACGATCTTCCCGGTGCAGTCGCGGTGCGGATGCGCGTTCTCTTCAGTGGGACGGCCATGCGTGGCCCAGCGCGTGTGTCCAATGCCATAGGTGCCGTCCAGCGGCTTCAGCCGCAGCACTTCTTCCAGATTGCGCAACTTTCCTTCCGCGCGGCGGAGTTGCATACCGCCGTTGTTGCTGTCTCCAGCCACTGCGATACCCGCGGAGTCATATCCGCGATACTCAAGCTTTCTGAGTCCCTCGATAATCACGGGGACAACACGCTTTTTGCCTACATATCCAACAATTCCGCACATAATAAAAATCCTGTCGGCTGACTCTCTCTGGCTTATCGATGCAAGCCAATCGCCATCTCTCTAGCCATTAGTTCTGGGCGCTCGTGGTGGACTCTGGCCATTCTAACTCCGGAAACGCATTGGCCCAGGTTACCTGAGTGTGTTCCCGCAGCCAGAATCAAAGATGGCTGTCAAAAAGGTGACTGGGGAACAGCCGCAAATGAAACATTACTTATGAAAAGATTTGCGTCTGGATGGGAAAAGCTCTGGCTGCAGAGGGACTCCTCAAAGACATCAGCCGATGACCGGGGGCCGATAAGCCCCTTGCGGCTACTCTTCCAGCCGGTATGAGAATTCTTCAATCACCGGGTTGGTCAGCACTTCCTTGGCGATGCGCTCCACCTCTGCGGTGGCGGCGGCCTTGTCTAATCCGCTGCCCAGGTTGAGCTCAAAGAATTTGCCCTGGCGGACGGCGTCCACTCCCTGATATCCCATTTTCTTGAGCGCGCCGTGGATCGTTTTACCCTGTGGATCAAGGACAGTGGTCTTGAGCATGACTGTGACATAGGCCTTCATGGTGTGAATCAATTATAAATTGAACCGTTGCGCCAATAGTTTTTGCGGCAAATTTGATCGCCGGCGGACCACCGTATACATGACTTCCGCATTGCCGGCTACACAGTAAGTTGTGGCGCGGCGGCTCGAATATAATGCCTATCAATGTGCTAACGGAGATGCCTCCACTGGCTTTGAGGGTCGCATGAACATAACTGCCAAGGCCGAGAGTGATCGCTTCCAGAGCGGTGCAAAGCAGTATGCCCAATATCTGGAAACCCCAGAGGGCCGGTTGCGCTCCGATCTGACCTTTGCCAACCTGCAGGATTTTCTTCGCTTGCAGACCAAACCTTTGTTGCGCGCGCTTGATTTGGGATGCGGCACGGGCGCCACGGCCGTACGCCTGGCGCGCCTTGGCATGCACGTCACTCTGCTGGATTCCTCTCCAGCGATGTTGGAGATCGCAAAGAGCGCGGCGCGGGAGGCAGGCGTTACAGACAAGGTGGTGCTGCAACACGGCGACGCTATCGAACTGGCGGACTTGTTCCCCCTGCGGTCCTTCGATGTGGTTCTTTGTCACAACCTCCTGGAGTATTGTGGCGACTCTGGTGCGGTGTTGCGCCGTGCATCTGGCGCATTGCGGGATTCATCCTCATTATTGTCCGTTCTGGTGCGCGCCCAGGCTGGCGAAGTACTCAAGGCGGCCATCCTGGCCGGCGATTTGGACGCCGCAAATCATGGCCTCACCGCCGAGTGGGGAGAAGAATCCCTGTATGGCGGCAGGGTGCGGCTCTTTACGCCCGGCAGTTTGCGCACCTTGCTGAAAGAGGCGTCAATGACCCCGATAGCCGAGCGCGGCGTACGGGTTCTTGCGGACTATCTGCCGCCACAGGCTTCTCGCAACGCGGATTACGAACGGATTTTTGCGCTGGAGCGCCAGTTGGGCAGCCGGCCGGAGTTTGCGG
>DATBCN010000643.1:0-4140 GCA_036270475.1 Candidatus Angelobacter sp.
GGCATTGCCGGAATTGCCAAGAGTGCCAAAGATCGCCGGGAGTGAGGCAAAACCTTACCGCTGATTCACGCGGATCAAGTGCGGATCAGAAAAAGCAAAAGCCTCAACCACAAAGGTCACGAAGGAGCACGAAGGAAGGGCAGGAGGATACGGAGGGCAATTGCCAGAATTGCCAAGAGTGCCAAAAATCGCCGGGAGTGAAAGGCAAAACCTTACTGCTGATTCACGCGGATCAAGGGCGGATCAGAAAAACCGCGCCGAAAACTCTTGATTTACGAACGCGAGTGTGCTAATATAAGTTGTTTGTTTACATCATGTTAAGGCCAATTTACGACCAATTCCGGAGCAACGCCGCTGGAACACAATCGAGGAGAAAAATGAGGCTGGATTCGCCATTCCGAGCATAAGGTCCCGGTCTCGCAAGATGAAGAAAACGCTTGCTTATTTACGAACTTCCCGGCTGACGGATTTTAAAGTAGTAAAGATGACGGGTTTTAAAGATAACGGATTTTTAAATATGTGAACAAATCGATTCGAGACTGGCCCAGCGCAGAACCTCACACAGGCTGGCCTCATCCAATATGTTAGGCTTTAATTTGTGTAACTCTGCGCCTGCACCAGAGTAACTCTTAAGGGAAAACCAGACATTGATAGGAAAAGCATTAGCCAAGGTTTTTGGCACCAGTAACGAACGGGAGATCAAGCGGCTGAAGCCGCTGGTGGACCAGATGAACCAGCTTGCGCCACAGATGAAGCAGCTTACTGACGAGCAGCTTCGGGGCAAGACGGCGGAGTTCCGGGCGCGCATCCTGGAGCGGCTGAAGGACATTGACGCGGAAATCGCACGCCTGGCGGCCGAGATGAAGACCACGCCGGACCAGGACATCCGCACACAGATGGATGAGCTGGGCAAGAAGAGGCTCACAGTCCGGAATGAAGTGCTGGACGAGATACTACCGGAGGCGTTTGCGGTGTGCCGCGAAGGCGGGCAGCGCGCGCTGAACATGCGCCACTTTGACGTGCAGTTGATTGGCGGCATTGTGCTGCACCAGGGCAAAATCTCCGAGATGAAGACCGGCGAAGGTAAGACACTGGTGGCGACGCTGCCGGTCTACCTGAACGCCCTGAGTGGAGACGGAGTCCACGTGGTGACGGTGAACGATTACCTGGCCAAGCGCGACTCAGAGTGGATGGGAAAGCTGTATCGTTTTCTGGGACTGAGCGTGGGCGTGATTGTTCACGATCTGGATGACGATGAGCGCCGCGAAGCCTATGCCGCCGACGTGACCTACGGCACCAACAACGAATACGGCTTTGATTACCTGCGCGACAACATGAAATTTGACCTGGCCGAGTGCGTGCAGCGCGGCCACAATTTTGGCATTGTGGATGAAGTTGACTCAATCCTGATTGACGAAGCCAGGACGCCGCTAATTATCAGCGGACAGAGCGACGAATCAACGGACAAGTATGACAAAGCCAACCGCATTATCCCGCACCTGGTGAAAGGCGAGGAGATTGAGAAGCCGCCGGGAGAGCCCAAGGAATACACCGGCGACTTTGTGATTGACGAGAAGCACAAGAACACAATGATCACGGACGAGGGGTGGGAAAAAGCAGAACGGCTGCTGGGAATTGACAACATCGCCGACCCGGAAAACTGGGCGATGAAGCACCACGTTGAAACCGCGGTAAAGGCGCACCACATGTACCGGCGCGACGTGGAATATGTGGTGAAAGAAGGCGAAGTTATTATTGTGGACGAATTTACCGGCCGCCTGATGCCGGGACGCCGCTGGTCAGACGGTCTGCACCAGGCGATTGAAGCCAAAGAAGGCGTAAAGATTGAACGCGAAACACAGACGCTGGCGACGATTACCTTCCAGAATTATTTTCGCATGTATAAAAAACTGGCCGGCATGACCGGCACGGCGGAAACAGAAGCGGCTGAGTTCGACAAGATTTACAAGCTCCAGGTGGTGGTGATACCCACAAACAAACCGCTGCTGCGGAAAGAAAATGCGGACATCGTCTATCGCACGGAGAAGGAAAAATATTATGCCGTGTCGGACGAGGTACAGAAAATCAGCGCCGAAGGCCGGCCGATATTGGTGGGCACAACGTCGATTGAGAAATCAGAGCGCCTGTCAGACCTGCTGAAGAAGAAGCAGGTAAAGCACGTGGTGCTGAACGCCAAGTTCCATGAAAAAGAAGCGGAAATTGTTGCCCAGGCAGGCCGATTCAATTCCGTAACGATTGCCACGAACATGGCGGGACGCGGCACGGACATCCTGCTGGGGGGCAATGCGGAATTTATGGGCCGCCAGGAGATGGTGAAAAAAGGCATTGCGCAGCAGTTGCGCACCGCCGGCGGCGAAGTGGCCCTGGAACAGGACACTACTGAAAATATTGTTTTCTATTACAACGGGCAGGAGTACAAATGCCCCGCGGACAAATGGAACGAAGCCTACAACAAATACAAGAAAGAAACAGACGCGGAGCATGACAAAGTTGTCTCAGTAGGCGGACTGCATATCCTGGGAACGGAACGGCACGAGGCACGGCGGATTGACAACCAATTGCGAGGACGCGCGGGCCGGCAGGGTGATCCCGGGTCGTCACGCTTTTACCTGTCACTGGAAGACGACCTGATGCGCATCTTTGCCAAAGCATGGGTCTCAACCCTGCTGCAACGGCTGGGCATGGAAGAAGGCGTGCCGATTGAATCGAAATTGATTTCACGCCGCATTGAGGCAGCGCAAAAAGCGGTTGAGGCGCAGAACTTTGAGTCGCGCAAACACGTGCTGGAATATGACGATGTGATGAACAAACAGCGCGTGGCGGTTTATGGCCTGCGCAAGGAGTTGCTGGCGGGAATCGACCAGAAAGGGTTGATCCTGGAAGATTACGTGGCCACGATGGTAGGGAGTGCGCTGGACCGGTTCGCGCCGCGGAACGTCCACGCGGACCAGTGGGACATTGATGCGCTGAATAAATATCTGGTGGAGCAGTTTGGGCTGGATATGGCGAAAGCGGGAGTTGCCGCCGACCAGCTTAACCGGCAGGAGTTGGGCGACGAGATTTTTGAAAAGCTCAAAGAGTTGTACGAAGGGAAAGAGCGGCAGCTTGGCGCGGACGCCATGCGGTATCACGAACGGATGATTATGCTGAGCGTCCTGGATACGCAGTGGAAGGACCATCTGCTCAGCATGGACCACCTGAAAGAAGGCATCAATCTGCGCGGCTATGGCCAGCATGATCCGCTGGTGGAGTACAAACGCGAATCGTTTGACATGTTTGAAAACATGATGCAGCGCTCACAGGAAGACGCGGTGCGCTATCTGTTCCACATGCAGATCATGGACGCATCCGCGGTTGCGGCGCAGCAGGAGCCGGCGGCGGCTGCGCAGTCCGGCGGAAATGGAGACCAACAGCAGACTGCTCCGTTGCCGCCGAGGAAGCGGGCGTCGACGTCAATGGATGATCTGGAAGCGCAGTTTCAGCGGCGCAAGAAAAAAGAGCTGGAACAAGCACGCATGGCGGGATCGAATGGCAACACGGCACCGCAACAGGTCGTCCGGGGCCAAGCCAAGGTGGGGAGAAATGATCCTTGCCCGTGCGGGTCAGGCAAGAAATTCAAGAAGTGCCATGGAGCGGGAACGGCAGCGTAAGAACACAGCCACTGGTAATTCGCAGTTGGCGATTGGCCTTTTATGACGTGCCGCAGAGAGCGGTGTGACGCCACAGTGTATTGTTAATCTCTTGCACGAAAGAGCTGCCTTCCAAAAAAAAATAGCAATCAGGCATTTGAGAGCGTTTATCCGCAACTCAAGGCTAATTGCTATTTTGCTGATGGCTGTTCTAGCGGTTGCCGCGATCTCCGCCACCACCGCGTGGGCCGCGATCACCACCACGTGGGCCGCGACCACCACCCCCGCCGCCACGCCGAGGTCTTCCCCCGCCGCCGCGACCACCGCTTCCGCCACCGTGGGGCCGATCACCTCTTGGACGATCTCCGTGCGGACGCTCCGGCCTTCCTGCCGCAACAGTTTCGCGGTTTGCGTCTTCGCGATTGAAGTTCGGTTCGCCCTCATCTTCAGGGAAGTCGCCGCCGCCTTCAAAGGTGATAGTCTCTTCGCC
>DATBCN010000644.1:0-6580 GCA_036270475.1 Candidatus Angelobacter sp.
GTATTCCAGGTTGCGGGCGGCAACATTGATACCAGGCTTCCGCTTGCGCCCGGGGAGCATCGACTGGAAGTTAAGTCATGGACCAAGGGGCAACCCTTCCACAATGACTTTTTCCTCTCCACCCCACGGTCCATCCCGGCAACTGTGCCGCCTTGTTCAGAAAGCACAAACTTTGCCGTAAACATCTGCTCGCCCGGGCAAAAAGCAGCGGCGGATGCGCCGGTCCATGTTGTGGCTGCAGCCAAGTCCACGGCGCCTATTACATCCATGCAGATCTATCTTGATTTCAAAGAGGTATTCCACTCACCCAGCGCATTGATTGAAACCGACGTGCCTATGGGTTCTGGGCCACATTTCATTATCGTAAAAGCCTGGGACAGCACGGGCAGGAGTTTCTCCAGCAGCAGGAATATTACCGTACCGTAACTGGCTGTCAGGTCAAAAAGAGGGCTTGCCGGAAATGGCAGGCCCTTTTTTGTCTTTATCCTGTAGTGGCGGCAACGGCCATAGACACCCACGACCCGGGTTAGGCGGCAAAAATATTTTTCCCAGGGTGTCGAATCCAGCAGTCACGCCCGTCGTTACGGTGAGCAGGAACGAAGGATGCTCCTGACAGCGATTCTCACCAAGGAGGAAACAATGAGCAACACTCGATCAATCTCAATCTGGACGACGGGCATATTAGCGACAACGGTAATTTGGCTTGGACTGGGCGTGACTTTGGCGCATGCAGCCGACAAACAAGATGCAAACTCTGCCGCCGCTTTCAGCAAACTGAAAACATTGGCTGGCAACTGGGAAGCCTCCACAAAAAACGGGAAAGTGACCACCACGTATGAAGTAATTGCCAACGGCAGCACGTTGATGGAACGCACCAATGTTGAAGGCCATGGCGAGATGCTTACAGCGTACCATCTTGACGGCAACCGCCTGGTGCTTACGCATTATTGCATCGCCGGAAATCAACCGCACATGCAGGCCCAGGCGTATGATCCCGCCAGCAACCAACTGATGTTCGATTTTGCCGGCGGCGGGAGCCTGAGCAACCCGAACGTGGGACACATGCACAATGCGTCGTTTGAGTTCACCAGCACGGATGCATTCACCACAAACTGGACCTTTCTGCAGGACGGAAAGCCGCGCTTTGTGGAGAACATTGAATATCACCGCGTAAAATAAATTGCTGCTCCATTATCCTTGAGGGAGCGCGTCCGGACGTGAAACCCGGCGCGTTTCCCTTCCGATATTCAGCGTCCACCAGGGAGAAGTTATGCGTTACATGCTTTTGGTTTACACACGGGAAGATGCGATGGCCCGCAGTTCCCAGGAAGAAATGCAGCAGGTGATGAACGGCCATCTTGCCGCGATGCAGGAAGCGCATGCCAAAGGCATAATGCAACAAGCCGAGCCGCTGCCCAATACCAGCATGGCGACGACGGTCCGCATGCAAAGCGGCACGCCGATCATTACCGATGGTCCGTTTGCCGAAACCAAGGAGCAACTGGCGGGCTATTACATTCTTGACTGCAAAGACCTTGATGAAGCCGTTGGCTGGGCCGCAAAGATTCCCACGTCATGCGGCGGCATACAGGGTTGTATTGAGATTCGCCCATTGCAACCTGTTCCGGCCAGCGAACAAATACCCCAGATGGCGCACAGCTCCGCCAGCCACAATGGATGAGCTGAAGAACACCATCGAATCTGTTTTTCGCCAGGAATCAGGGCGCATTCTTGCCACTCTGATTCGCATTTCCGGATCATTTGACCTGGCGGAAGAAGCGATGCAGGAAGCGTTTGCCACCGCCGTTTCAAACTGGCCGCAGAAAGGCGTGCCTGACAATCCGGGTGCGTGGATCACGTCAGTGGCGCACCGCAAGCTTGTGGACCATAGCCGCCGCGAGCGTACACGCAGGGAAAAGCAAGGTCCACTGCGCTATGAGACCCCGACTGCTTACGAACTGGACCCCATCATGGCTGAAGCCGAACCCATCACGTTTCCTGACGACCGGTTGCGGCTGGTCTTTACCTGTTGCCATCCGGCGCTGCATCAGGAGGCACAGGTCGCATTAACGTTGCGCACACTGGGCGGACTTACAACCACTGAAATTGCCCGCGCGTTTCTTCTGCCGGAGACCACGCTGGCGCAACGGCTGGTCCGCGCTAAACGCAAGATCAGCCAGGCGCGCATTCCTTATGAAGTTCCGCCTCTGTCGCAGATCCCAGAGCGGCTGGGCTCAGTGCAATCCGTGATCTATCTGGTCTTCAATGAGGGCTACTCGGCAACCGCCGGCGACTCACTCATTCGCCGCGAACTTTGCGCGGAAGCCATTCGTTTGTGCCGCACACTTTGCGAACTTCTGCCCGGCGAACCGGAAAATCCGGGCCTGCTGGCGCTTATGCTGCTGCATGACTCCCGCCGCGACGCGCGCATGGACCGCCAAGGCAAGCTCGTCACGCTGGAAGAGCAAGACCGTTCGCTGTGGGACCGGGAACGCATCCGCGAGGGCGTTCAGTTACTCAACAAAGCCCTGCGCATGCGACGGGCCGGCCCTTATCAACTGCAGGCGGCCATTTCAGCCATCCACGCGGAAGCGCCTTCACCGGCCCTGACTGACTGGCAGGAGATTGCCGCGCTCTACCGGGAACTGATGCGGCATTCGCCTTCGCCCATCGTCGCCTTGAACCACGCTGTTGCCGTGGCCATGGGTGACAGTCTGGAACGCGGGCTGGCGCAGATCGATCAGGTTGGCGCATCAGGCCAGCTTGAGGACTATCACCTGTTTCATGCTGCCCGCGCCGACATCCTGCGGCGGCTTGGACGCAAAACCGAATCAGCCGAAGCCTACACAGCCGCGCTTAAATTAGTCACCAACAAGGTGGAGCAGGAATATCTGCGAAACCGGCTAAAACAAGTGGCGCAGTAAACCTAGCTGCTTCTCTCCACAATAAAATCCGGAATTGAAAGCAATGCGCGCTTGATCTCGGAATCAGGAAATGAGCAGATGGCTTTGCGGGCCGTCTCGGCATGACGGGCCGCGGCGTCATAGGCATAAGGAATCGACCCATAGCGATTGAGCATTTCCAAAATCTGTTCATGCTTCACGCTTATAAACGCGCGCTCTTCCAGCACCGTCTCCACCAGTTTGCGCTCAGCCGGGGAGCATTGTTGCAGCGCATGAATCACCGCCATGGTGACCTTGCCCTCGCGCAGATCGCTGGCCACCGGCTTGCCCAGAACTTCTTCTGACGCGGTCAGGTCCAGCACATCGTCCACGATCTGGAAAGCCAGTCCAAGGTTGCGGCCGTATTCGCCCAACCGCCCTTCCTGCTCTTCACTCGCATTGCCGATGATCGCGCCCAGCCGCGTGGAAACCGAAAACAAACAGGCCGTCTTGCGGAAAATCAGGTCAAAATGCTCTTCCAGCGTGATGCATTTGCCCAGCTTTTCCATCTGTAACAACTCGCCTTCCACCATCTGCTGGGTCAGATCAATCAAAACGTCCAGCACGCGGAAGTTGCGTTCCTGCACCGCGATTTTGAAAGCCTGCATATAAAGCCAGTCGCCGGCCAGAACGCATTTTGAGTTGCCCCATTTTGTATTTGCCGCGGGACGCCCGCGCCGCGTTTTGGCTTCATCAATAATGTCGTCATGGACGAGCGTGGCCGTGTGCAGCATCTCCACCACGGCGCCAAGCCGGATAGCGCTTTTCTCGTCATGGGGAAGAAGTTTTGCCGCCAGCAGCAGCAAAACCGGCCTGATGCGCTTGCCGCCGCCGGCGCGCAGATGCTCGCCAATATCGGTAATGGCGCGGACGCTTGAAACCGTATCGCGGCCAAACTCGCGTTCAATCGCGGCAAGGTCGTCGCGCAGCAGCTCGAAAACTTCTTTGGCAGTGGTTGTGGCCGGTGAACTCAATGTGTCCTTAAATGGTGGTGCGAATGCTGAGTGTTGCAAAATTCCCCGTGGTTACGTGAATCAATAACATCAACGTAGCTCTTAGTCGCAAAAGCTGTGAATCGCTAAACGCGCCGTTTCCGGTTTGTCTCTGCATTGCTTTTGCGGCCTCTGCGTGCTCCGCGGGTGATTCCCTCAGTTCCGGTAATTGGTGAACTGCATGTCGATGCCAAAGTCCCGGCCCCGCAGCAGCGCAATGATCTCCTGCAATGAATCGCGGTCTTTTCCGCTCACGCGCACCGTGTCACCCTGGATGGACGCCTGCACCTTTTTCTTGGAGTCCTTGATCACCTTCACAATCTCGCGCGCCTTCTCAATCGGGATTCCCTGCTGCATGGTCACCTTCTGCCGGACGGTCGATCCCGCCGCCGGTTCCACCACGCCATAGTTAAACGCCTTGATGGGAATATTGCGTTTCACCATCTTGCTCTGCAGAATGTCGTTCACCGCTTTGAGCTTATATTCATCCACGGAACTCAGAACCAGGGCGTCTTTGCCTTCCAGTTTAATGTCAGACTTGGAGTCCTTCAGGTCAAAACGGGTGTGGACTTCCTTGAGCGCGTTCTGAATGGCGTTGGAGACCTCTTGCAGGTCCACTTTACTGACGATGTCAAATGAGTTTTCTGATGCCATGTCTCTTATAGCTTATCAAACTTGGCCTTGCGCGCAGGTTTTTGCCGCGATACGTGGTTTGTGCTCCACGGGAGTAGGATGGATACGCCAGTCCCACGGCGGCGGCTGTAATGTCGAGGGTACAAACCGAGACTAGCAGCGCTACATCTTCACCAGTTCTACTCTTCTGTTTTTGGCGCGGCCATCTTCGCTCCCATTATCGGCAATGGGTTTCGTCGCGCCAAAACCTTTGGCGGTTAGACGCGCGGCGCTCACGCCCTTTCCTGTCAGCCACGTCACCACGGCCTGCGCGCGCCTTTCAGATAGGAATGGATTTTTCAACATGGTAGCAAAAACACAAAAGGCGGCCGAAGCCGCCTTTTATTAGAAAACTGTGGGGACTAGAGAGCGCGAACGTTCTCTGCCTGCCAGCCTTTCTTTCCTTTGGTCACAGTGAATTCAACCGCCTGGCCATCTTGCAGGCTGCGGTATCCGTCAGACTGGATAGCGGAGAAGTGGACGAAAACGTCTTCCCCGTTTTGGCGTGAGATGAAACCAAATCCTTTTGCGGCGTTGAACCACTTAACTGTTCCTTGTTCCATTGTGCTTTTTTCCTAATGTATTGATTTTTTTGACGCTGGAAAGATTTATCGAGTTTCGGCAGGTAGCAGAGGCTCTTGCAGAAGAATCAACAATTCCATTTCTAACGCGCTTCTAAGATATCACAACTCTCCAAAAACTTGCACTCCCTTCGTTTTAGCCGGTTGATAGCCTGTTTCATATTGAAACTAAAGGCTTAAAGGGATGTTTGACCAAGCTTCAAAAAACCATTTACCTGGCACTTTGCCGGTTTTCCGCCAGGGAAACGCCCTATCGAAACGGCAAATTGAACGGCTCCTGACAGAAGATAAGATAGTCGACGATCTCAAGTTATGGTCGCGAACTCGCGATCTCGCGATCAGCCGATCTATCTGTAATATCCCTCTCTCGCTTCCACTACAACATCGCCAATTCCCTTTTTCGCCTCCGGCGCAAGCCGGACTTTGATCGTGCAAAACTTGCCCTTCGTCTTCTGCGTTGACGGATGATAGCCCAGGCTGTAGCGCATCCTTAGATCGTCAATCAGCGCGGCCAGCTTGTCTTTCAGTTCCTTCTTCTTGTACTCGATCACTTGTCCTCCGGTGGCCGAGGCGTATCTGTAGACCTCTCCCGGCGGGTACAACATAAGCTGCGCGGGGTGTGCTCTGAGTCGTCCTTCGCCTGCAACCGACTCGTCGCTTTGCTTCACCAGCGAGCACACCACGGTACTGGTCTTCCAAAGCTGCTGCAGGGCTTCCTGCCGTGAATGGGGCATGGCGCCCTTCAAACTTTTCCGGTAGCGCAGGGGAATTTCGTTTTCAGAAGGGATGTTCGGCACGTTGTCCGTCAGCCAGATAATCACCCGTCGGCTGGAAGGGTTCTTGCCTTGGTTCAGTTGTTTGGCGGCCTGAAAAATACCTTCATTGAAGAATGCCGCCTCTTCACTCTCCATGCGGCTGGCCTTTTCGATTGCCGCCACCGCCAGCGCACGGTCCGTGGTGGCTTTCTGCAAAACCTGCGTGGACGCCGCATATACCATCACCGTAACTTCATCTTCCTGCTTCAAGTGCTGCAACGCTTCCAGCGCACCTTCTCCCAGCGATTTCAGCACCGGCCTTACGCTGTCCGTAAGATCAAATAGCAGTACCACTGAAAGTGGCTGCTTGTCCTGGCTAAAGGAGCTTAGGCGTTGCGGAGCATTGTCCTCAAAAAGCAGGAAATCTTCCGGCTTCAGCCTCTCTACAACATGCCGCGTCTTCTTGCTCAACACTTGCGTTTCCACCAGGACCTCATGCACGTCCAGCCGGAAGACCGGCGTCTGCGTTTCAGTGGTTTGAGCGCGCGCGGTCATGGAAAACGCCTGGGCCAAAATCAGCAGGATAATTGCCTGGTTTCTCATAATTCTAGTCGCATGATTTCATTCGCATGACTTTC
>DATBCN010000645.1:0-2668 GCA_036270475.1 Candidatus Angelobacter sp.
TTGCCCACCGCTGAAACCACGATCCAGCCGTCTTTAGTCTGGTATGTGTCAGCGGGAGCGGTATAGAAACTGGTGTTCCCCATCTGCTGGCGTTCAATGCCAAGCACTGATCGCTCCGCCAGCAACCCCTGGACAAACGTGACGCTCGTCGCCAGCAGCGATCCATCCACAATCTGGCCTTCGCCCGTTTTCTGGCGATGGTACAGCGCGACCATCACGCCGAAGGCTGTATGCAGCGCCGTTCCGTAGTCGGCAAAAGGAACAATATCGCGCACCGGAGCGCCGGGAAATCCGGTGAGGCTCATGGCGCCGCACATGGCCTGGGCCACCGTGTCAAAGCCCACTCGGTTCGCGTATGGCCCGTCGGGACCGAACGTGGACATGCGGGCAAGGATAATGTCCGGTTTGGCCGCCTTCAGCGAGTCGTAATCCAGCCGCATACTCTTCAAAACGTTGTTGGGCAGGTTGGCCACCACCACGTCCGCGCCCTTTACCAGCCGCCGGATAATCTCCGCCGACTCCGGCTTTGACGTATCGAGCGTAAGGTTGCGCTTGTTGCGATTGAGCGAGAGAAAGCCGCCGCCTTCACCGCTTTCGGTGATTGCGGCGATGTAGCGGTCTTCGCTGCCGTGGCGGCGGTCAACGCGAATCACATCCGCGCCCATGTCCGCCAGCAGCATGGCGCAATATGGGCCGGCAATATACCGTCCAAAATCAATCACACGAATTCCAGTAAGCGGAAGCGAACTTGGCATCGCGGGATTCTAAATCAAGTTCCAGTGTCTTCGGGGATATTGCGTGTGCGACAAAGGCTTGGCACAATTCATGGTCCTGCGCCGAAGGCGCCTTGTGAGTTGGCCCACCCTAGAGCGCAGCGAAGACGGACCGTGGGTAGCCGGAAAAAGAAATATAGCCCTGTAAAGAGCCGGCACATGCAAATTACGCCGCCCGCCGCCGCACTCCCCACAAGACGAGGAGACTTGAGAGGATGATCGTGATTCCAACTGACATCAGGAGTGCGGTGACCAGCCCTTCCTGCCAGCGTTGAGCGCTGTGTCCGGCTCCCAGAATTGGTGACATCGCCGCCGCCCCGAAAGCAGCGCCCAACAAAGTGGCCAGCCAGTTCACGTATGTGCCGTAGATGGCAGTCCAAAAGGCAGCGAGCTTGAGCTTGGCAGAGAGATTCACCTCACTCCAAACCGCGCCCAGTGCCACCAGGAAAGTTCCGTTCATCACGCCTTCCAGATGTGCGGCCAGCCCCATGCGCGGGTTCAAAAAATTCTGTTCAGCAAACCCGGTAAGCAGTCCCAGCAGGAACAAGAACATTCCGTGCCAGATCAATCTGCGCTTATTGTCATCCATAGTATTAGACTGTCCCCAACCCTAACGCGATGCTGGTCGCGCCGGTCTCAACCTGCCATACGATTTGCCCTTGACCCCGATTAGACTGCGCGACGGCAACAGACGTCAAAGCCAAGGCGATGGCAAAACAAAATCGTTTCATTTTTTGGGGAGCTCCTGTTCCACCGTCTGCACCACCGCATCGATCGCCTCCTGCACTTTTTTGCCGGGCATATTATGGTTGTTGCAGAAAATGGAAAACACAAATCGCTTGCCCGCCTGCGTCTGTCCATAGCCGGATAGCGCGTTTACGTGACTAAGCGATCCGGTCTTGGCATGCACCAGCCCTGCGGCTGGCGTGTTCTGGAAACGGTCAGCCAGCGATCCGTCTGCGCCGCTGACGGGCAATGACTCTTCAAACGCCGCTCCCCATGGCTGCCTTGCCGCATAAATCAACAACTGCACCGTGGCCGCGGGCGTGACCAGATCGCGGCGCGAAAGCCCGGAGCCATCCAGAAACGCAAATTCATCTTCCTTGAGCCCGGCCTGCACCAGGAATTGCTTCACTGCGGCAGCGCCGCCTTCAAACGATCCGCCGCTGCCGCGCAGCTTGCCTGCAAGCCGCAACGCCAGTTCGGCATGCAGGTTTTGGCTGGTTTTGTTGATGACGCGAATATCATCCAGCAGCGGCGTGGAGAAATGTTCGGCCAGGACTTTGTTGGCGGATGGCAGGTCCCCGTCCGGTGCGCGCTGCGCTGGGGTGCTTGAAACCGGAGTGCTTGACATTTGATCATTTACCAGTGCAGATGCGGCGTTTGCCTGCGCCATGGGCTGTGCGCCGGACTGAAGCTTTGCCGCCATCTGGTTATCGATGCCCGGTGTTGGTAGCGCCAGCGGCAGAGGCGTGGGCTCAAAAAACTGCGCGCCCTCACCGTGGCGTGCTCGCGCTTTTCCGCGAACGGTAATCCCGCGCCGCTCCAGCAGCCCGCGAAAAAGCTGTGCCACAAACTCCGCTGGATCTTCAATGGCCAGTGGCTCTTTCATGCCCGCATCGCCCTGCGGCAGCGAACCCCACAAAACAATTTTCTTCGACCCCGGATCGCGATGTATGCCGATCCTCTTTGTCCCCCCGGTGGCGCTGGTCACAATGCGATTGTCCAGTTCGTAGTAGCCTGTCTCCGGCTCTACGGTAATCAGCGCTTTGTCTCCCGGCTGCTCGCCCGGTTGGATATTTACAAAGACCACATTGTCATTGAACGTCAGAGCAGAGACCGGAGCGCCATCCACCCATTGCAGATCGTCCAGCGCCCAGCCTTCGGCGTAACGC
>DATBCN010000646.1:0-6840 GCA_036270475.1 Candidatus Angelobacter sp.
CTTACATTTTGATTATGAGCGCTTTTCGTTGCTCTCATTCGGTATATTACATCAGCAAAGCACTGTTGCAAGCCTTTTCGCCTGATTTTATGCGGGTTTTTCTAAGGTAACTGTGGAAAACAGGCATAAACAGCGGTGATCTCCTCGATTGAGACAGCCACAACCGCAGACTCGGGCTGCCGGTTACATCCAGGCAGAAGAGGTTCCTTCGCTCAGAAATGCCAGCCGCAAGCTAACGCGCGTGTCAATCGCCCTGAAGTTTAGAGCGTAGCGCAAAAGAGAAGACAAGCAGCGAGCCCGGCTTGCGCGGCGAACCGCCTGCAACAAGCGCATGATAATCACCACTCAACGGATTACTCCACAGCGGTTTGGAGCGCAGCGACAGAATAGAAGCTAAGGACAGCGTCTCTCTGGCGCAGCGTCCGAAACCGGCGAAGCGTGCCAAACCTATCGCCGGGATCAAAATGCTTGTCATGTTCGGCAATCACACGCCCACCAGGGTTTAGCAATCGCGATTGCGCCAAGAAAGTCAGCACCCGGTCATAGTCGCCCAATTTACGGTAGGGCGGATCAAGGAAAACAAAATCGCACCTGACAGACTGTGACTCCAGCCTTCGCAAAGCATCCACCACGTCACGCTCAATCAGTTCAGCCCCAGCTTCTATTTTCAAGATATGCAAATTCTTGCGGATCGTTCGGGCAGCCAAGGCAGCCGATTCCACAAAATAGACGCTGTGTGCGCCGCGGCTCAATGCTTCAATCCCAATGGCGCCGCTGCCGGCAAACAGATCAAGCCAAACAGAGCCTTCAATCCCACGCGCAACCACGTTGAATAGAGTCTCGCGCAGACGGTCAGAAGTGGGCCGCGTCTCCATGCCCGGGGGCGCTTCCAAACGCCGGCTTTTATATTTTCCAGCAATTACGCGCATGCGGCCTGGTCCCTGGCTTTCTGACATCTAATCTAACGTATAGAATCGAATCAAGGGTTGAGCGTAAGCGCTGGGCCTGAAGCTATGGCAGCGAGCCGGCTAGCGCGGCGAGCCGCTGCAACAGGAGCTGAAAGAGACGAATGCTCCGGCATTGCTCTTTGGCGGTTTGGAGCGCAGCGACAAGGCTGAATAAACGGCCTTGGCAGCGCGTCCGGTTAGCGCGGCGAGCCGCCTGCAACAGGAGCTGAAAGAGACGAATGCTCCGGCATTGCTCTTTGGCGGTTTGGAGCGCAGCGACAAATAAACGATGCGAAACTGGTCAGTATTTACGGCGAAATTCAGCGGAGTAGAAGTACGTATACACGTTACTTTCCTTGCCCTGCTCATCTTTCTATTGGCGGTTGAGACCAACCGCGGTGGCGTGGGGGTAATCCCTCGCGTATTCATGCTGTGCGGTCTGGTGCTGGCGGCGGTTGTGTTGCATGAGATTGGGCATGCTGTGGTTTCGGCGCGCCAGGGTTTTCCCGTCAAAGGTATTTTGCTTCTTCCCATGGGCGGGCTTGCGATGGTAGATCCGTCTGTCCAGGGGGAAAGCGCCCGCGATCTGCGCCGGGAAACGCTGATTGCCATGGCTGGACCGCTGGTGAGTGCGTTAGCGGCCGGTTGCACATTGCTGGTTCTCTTGGCCACCGGCCTCACCCATGATTTCTGGCTTTCCCCCAGAGTAACAGCGGCAAATTTGCCAGCGAGTTTTTTCTGGACCAATGTCTGCATTCTCGGCTTCAATCTGCTGCCGGCCTTTCCGCTCGATGGGGGCCGGGTCCTGCGGGCATGGCTCGCCCAGCGCATGGAGTTTCGCCAGGCTACGCGTCGGGCGGTAAACGTTGGTCATCTGTTTGCCGGCCTCTTTATGCTGTCAGGCGCCGCAGGGAACATTCCATGGCTCATGCTGGCCGGGTCATTTATTTTTATGGCCACGCAGATCGAAGAGCGTACCGTGATGTTTCAGTCCGTGGTGGACGCCGTCCAGATGGAAGACATTATGCTCACGGAATTTTCCATTCTCTCGCCGGCGGACACGCTGGAAGACGCGCTGTACAAGGCCGTCCACTGCC
Source organism: Candidatus Angelobacter sp. (assembly GCA_036270475.1). Taxonomy (GTDB): domain Bacteria; phylum Acidobacteriota; class Terriglobia; order Terriglobales; family Acidobacteriaceae; genus Angelobacter. Next base: position 2,045 of record DATBCN010000646.1, read on the forward strand.
TTCAGGATGATTTTCCCGTAGTGAGCGGAAGCGATCTGGTGGGCGTGATTACGCGCCAGACCATTGTGGACCGTCTCCGCGCCGAGGGGAACGGCTATATACAGGGCGCTATGAGCAAGGCGTTTGAGATCGCTTCGCGGACAGAGACTCTGGGATCGGCTTTCCGCAAACTCACCTCACGCGGCCTGAGTCTGATTCCCGTTGTCGATCAGGAACGGCTGGTGGGCATCGTCACACTGCAACATCTGATGCACAGCATGGGATTACTGGCTGAATCGAAGAGGCTGAAAAGGCAGATGGAAGAGCAGGAACTAAGAAGGTGATCTGGATCTATGTGCGTCGCCCTTCGGCTGCGAAATAGATTCGCGCCATTAATTCTGGACTAGGACTTGTAGATACTTCAGACAAGAAATTCATCTACCCTAGTTGTGTCTGCTTAAAATCCATCTCTCGCACATCGAGATCAATCTTTATCTCGGGATTAAAACCAAATGAAAAATTAACCTAGAGGCGGCAACTCTGGCTAGCATGGCTACTTCCTATCCATTGCAAGTTCCCCGCCAGGAACTTTTCACCGGGGTTATCCAATGACCGCTTTGTTCCGCTTCCTCTTACGCGTGGCTGCAATGGCCATGCTTGCTGCAACGTCTTTTATGCATGCTCAACAGAGCATGATGCTCAGAAACAACAACTCTCCCGCGGGTGGTGTTGGCATCAATCGCGGCGACTTTAATCATGACGGCATACTTGATCTTATAACCATTGCTGACGGTGGCCAGAACCAGATCAGCGTTTATTTTGGCCGGGCCGACGGCACTTTTGCTCAACCTGTGAACACAACCGCGCCAGTAGGACTGCATGACCTGGCCGTGGGCGACTTTAACGGTGACGGCAAGCTGGATATTGCAGTCACAGATGTTCCCGGCAGCAGCATGTACGTATATCTAGGCAATGGCGACGGCACTTTCACGCTCCACCAGAGATATCTTACGGACCAGCCTGCTGTTTCCATCACCACGTCTGACTTCAATGTGGATGGCAAGATGGACCTGGCCATTGGCGAATCTTTCAACTCAGATGAAATCGAGATTCTTGAAGGCGACGGAGCCGGCAACTTCTCTTTAGCCAACAAAGTTTTCATTGGGAACGGTACCCCTATCACCAAAGTCCGCGTCGGCGACTTTAACCGTGACGGCATGGTGGACATTGCCGTGTTGCAAACCAATGGGCTTTTTGTGCTGTATGGAAACAACAATTTCACCTTTGATGGGGTCTTGGCCGCGCAATTCGGCGGCGGAACCAATGACATGAATACCGGAGACTTCAATCAGGATGGATTTACTGACATTCTGGTTTCCTGGTTTGACAGCTCTGGACTCAACGGCGGCGTTGATGTCTTCTTTGGCCAGGCAACGCGCACTGGTGTTGAAGGCCGGGTCCTGATTTTTCCACAGGTCAATCCCACATTTGAATCTCCGCGGCAGATGATTGCAGCCGATTTTGACGGTGACGGCATCAACGACATTGTCGGGCTGGATAACGACAGCACATTCGCCAATGGCGTGTATGTATGGCATTGTTCTAACACAGGCTTCTGCGATCAAGAGCCAACCAAATTTGTTTACACCACTGACCGCGACAAGTTTGCTCTGGTCGCCGGAGACTTCAACCGCGACGGCAAAATTGATTTTGCCGCAACGCGTGTGGGCAACAGTACGTTGGAAGTACTGCTGAATGCAACGCCTCGCGCAGCCTGCCAGGAGAATACAGGCAAACCTTCCATGACGGTCTGCCAGCCGGTGGAAGCCACATTTTCCAGACCACCTTTGCGGATTGTGGCGAAGGGCAATTCCAGCAATCCAGTGACGGACATTAACGTTTATATCGACAACATTCTGCAAGGCCAGTTTGCCGCATCATCCATCGATAAAACATTCAACATGACCAATGGCGAACACTTTGTGGTGGTGAAAGGTTTTGATTCCACCGGTGCTAGCTTCCGCTCAGACCGCCACGTGACCATCTACACCGGCTCGCCTGGACAGACCTGCGCCACTTCGTCATCAGCACTCTCCATCAATGTATGCCTGCCCGCACAAAACGCGACGCTGCATTCACCGGTGCAGATCTTCGCCAACTCTTATTCACCGCGTCCGATTACGGCGATCCAGGTGTATATCGACAATCAACTGGAATTCAATGACCTGACCGCAACTGAGGTAAACAAGCTGTTTCCTATGAGTCCGGGCATGCATTTTATTGTGGTAAAAGCCTGGGACGCCACAGGGGTCCAGATCAGTGATTCACGCACCATAACTGTGAATTAATAGAACTCAAGAACAGCCGAACCATTGAGTGTGATGAATGGTTCGGCTGTTCTGATGTTGCATTGGCACAGCAGCGCAAACATCCCTCTTATTCTTCTTAATATGCCCGCCCTCACTGTCAGGTGATACACTTTTCCGTTTCACTTCACCCTCTGGAGAGTGCCCGTGAAGAAGTTTCTTTTATCCATTGCCGCGGCAGGCTTGATCTGTGCCTGTGCCACTGCGCAAGAGTTGACTATCCAATCCATCTACGGCTCTGCCGGGATCACAGGACGCGCCCCAGACACCATTAGGTGGAGTCCTGACGGCAAGAAGGTTTCGTATTTCCTGCATCAGGAGCAGGGGGAAAAAGCCGACCTCTATTACATTGACGTTACGTCGGGCAAGCCGGCGGTCCTGGTGGCTTCAGAGAAAATTGCCGCCATGAAGCCTCCGGTTTCCACCTCCAAGGATGATCGGGAAAGAGACAACCGCGAGCGTTACCGCGTGGCTGGCTACCACTGGGCGCCGGATTCAGGCCACATCCTTTTTGACGCCAATGGCCAGCTCTGGTATTACACTCTGTCAACTGGCACATCGGTGGCGCTGACTACTCCCGGCGAATCGGCCATGGACCCCAAGTTTTCGACAGACGGCAAGCATCTTTCTTATGTGCGCAACCACAATCTTGTTGTCAAAAGCATTGCGGGCGGCGCGGAAAAAGCGCTCACCACCAACGGCGATGACAATCTGCTCAATGGCGAAGTGGATTGGGTCTACTCTGAAGAACTGGATGTGCGCAGCAATTACTTCTGGTCGCCGGACTCCAGCAAAATTGTGCTGCTGCAGATGAACCAGGCCAAAGTCCCCACCTATCCGATCACGGATTTCATACCGCAGCATCCCACGGTTTACAACGAGAAATATCCCAAGGTGGGCGATGCCAATCCTGAAGTACAGCTCGGCGTTGTGAACGCGGCGGGCGGCGCAGTCAAGTGGATCCATTTGACCGACGAAAAAGACATGTACATCCCGCGCTTTGGCTGGGTGCGTGACGGCATTGCCTGGGCAACCGTCCTGAATCGCGCCCAGAACCAGTTTGATCTTTATTTTGTTGACGCAGCCAGCGGCAAGTCACGGCTGGTGCTGAGCGAAAAGAGCGATACCTGGATTGAGGTCGACAACAACAGCATACAGTTCCTGAAATCCGGAAACAATTTCACCTGGTCAAGCTGGCGTGACGGTCACACGCATCTCTATCTGTATTCATTTGACAAAGCCAATCCGCTGGCGGCGGACGCTAAGCTGGTCAACCAGATCACCAAAGGCGATTTTGAAGTATTTAGCATTGAAGGCTCGGACGAGGCGAGCAACACTCTGTTTCTTGATACGAATGCTGGTGACGCCCGCCAGCGCCATCTATGCAGCGTAAAGCTGGATGGCGCCGCCTTCCAATGCCTGACGAAAAGTGGAACACACACGGCTGCGGTAGCGCCCAACGGAAAATACTACGTCGATCATTACTCCTCCCTAATGGTTCCGCCGGCAATGTCATTTTGCCGCGTAGGGGGAAGCTGCGATGTTTTCTGGCAATCAAAGAGCCTGGAGTCGCTCAAACTTGCGCCACCGCAGTTTGTCGACTTCAAGGCTGAAGATGGGACCGTGCTTCATGGTTTGCTCTACCTTCCGCCGGACAGCGCGGGCAAAAAAGTCCCTCTGCTCAATAATCCTTATGGCGGGCCGCACGGGCAGACTGTGCGCGACTCCTGGGGCGGAGCAAGTCTGCTCTTTAATGAGATTCTGATGCGTGACGGCATCGCCGTGCTTCAGGTGGATAATCGCGGCATGGGCGCGCGCGGCAAAAAATTTGCCGGCGTATTGATCCACAACTTTGGAGAAATCGAACTCAAAGACCAACTCACCGCCATTGACCAGGCCCTGCAGCAGTTCCCCCAGCTCGATGGTTCGCGCATGGGATGGTGTGGCTGGAGCTACGGCGGCTACATGACCCTGATCGCCATGACGCACTCTGACCGCTTTAAGGCAGGCGTCGCCGTTGCACCCGTTACGGACTGGAAAGATTACGATTCGATCTATACAGAACGTTATGCCGGCCTGGTTCCGCAATATGAGGAAGGATATAAAAAGGGATCACCCATCACCTATGCCGCCAATCTGAAAGGCCATCTGCTGGAAGTCCATGGCACCAGTGACGACAACGTCCATATGCAGAATTCCATGCAGATGATTAATGCCTTCATCAATGCGGGCAAGCAGTTTGATCTGCAGCTTTACCCACGCAAAACGCATAGCATCTCCGGGCCGGCGACTCGCGTGCATCTCTTTACACGCATCCGGTCACATTTCCACCGCGAGCTTTTGGGCACGGAGTAGCTTGGTGGACAATCAGACCATAACATTGGGCGACTTTGAACTTACCGTTCTGACTGACGGGACTTACGTGGCCGATGGCGGCGCATTTTTTGGCAT
>DATBCN010000647.1:0-4480 GCA_036270475.1 Candidatus Angelobacter sp.
TGAACGCGTTTACCTACGGCGCGGCCCGCTTTGGGCGATATCCGGCCGATAAGGTCGGCAAACAGTCTTGATGCCCCCGAAGGGTTCTTGCGCACCCTGAACGCGGTCCAGGCAATTGCCGCCATGGCGGCAAGCAGGGCAATCGCGAACACCTCAAAAAACGAGAACAGCAGAAACTCATGCCCAAAGATGGATTGTTTGGCTGCATCCCGAAACGCCGGAACATCACGCTTCAGGCTGCTGGCGGACCACAAAATATTTACCGCCATAATCAGCGCGAACGCGCCGGTGTCAAAGATGCGCTCCACCGTCCACACGGCAAGCTGGGATGACATGCTCAGGTTCACTTTGCGCGCGATCAGATATGGCCGTATGAACTCTCCCGGCCTTCCGAATAGCGCCAGGCCGGTAAAGCCGATCATGGTAGGCGCAACCAGGTCAGACGTTTTGGTTTCACGCACTGGCCGCAACAGGATCTTCCAGCGCAAGGCGCGAAGAATATAGTCGGCATAGACCAGCGCGACCCCAGCTACGATGTAAAACTTGTTGGTGTTGTGCGTGGCCATCCAGAAGCGATGCCAGTCAAATTTCTTCCAGGCACGCACCTGCAAATAGACCAGGGAAGCCAGCACAACCAGCACCAAAGTGGTGATCAGAAATCTCTTTTTGCTCATGGATTAGCGCCGGTTCTTTTCGATCATACAAAAAAAGCGCCCTGCGGGCAGGACGCGCCTCATCTGTCTATCTCTGATGCTTATGCTGGACTTACGGATTTGGGTACGCTCGCCTGCTGCGGCCTGGCCTTCTTTACCGGATTAGCTTTTGTTGTCCTGGCCGGTACAGCCGCCTTGGTTGCGGCCACTGTTTTCATCTGTGCGCGTTTCTTGGCATTGAAGTCGCGCACAATCTTATTGATGTAAGCCCGCGTCTCTCGATACGGCGGCACTCCGTTGTATTGCTTTACCCTGTGCGCGCCCGCATTGTAGGCCGCCAGCGCCTTGATGGGATCGTTATGATATTGGTCCAGCAGCGCGCTCAGGTGCGCCGTGCCCGCTTCAACATTGGCCCTGGGATCAAACGGATCGGTTACCCCCAGTTGTGCTGCTGTGCCCGGCATAAGCTGCATCAGACCTTGCGCGCCTTTCTTTGATACCGCCCGCGGCTTGAAGTTGCTCTCCGCTTTGATCACGCTGCTCACAAAGTCAGGGTCAATGCGGTTGCGGTTGCTGGCCTCTCGCACCATCTGGTCAAGATCGACCGCCGGTGCTGCCTTGGCTGGAGGCATAGTCTCCGCTGTTGCTGCCGCCGGCACAATGGCGGCAGTTTGAATCGCTGGCTGGCTTTGCGGCTGCGGTGGCGGGATTACTGGCGCTTCCTCGGCTTCAAACGACTCAATCTGGTCGCTGGCTATGTCCAGATAGCCGGTCCCTGTATACAGCCGTGTGGAATTACCCTGCTGCTCTTTGCGGTCAAAGTGGATGGTAAAGCCATTGCGCAGAACGGCGATCTCTCCGGCAAAAGCCGGGAGCTGTGTTCCCGCCAGTAACATTCCAATCGCGATGGGCCTGAAAATTCGCATACAAAGCGCAAGATACGTATTTTGACCTATTTAGCTGTTGAAAGCCAGCCCCAAAATCTCTTCCACGGCCTGGGCCACGCCGCTTTCCGCGTTGCTGGCCGTCACCTTCCAGCCGTTTTGCTTCATATCGTCAGATGCATTTCCCATCACAACCGCAAATCCTGCAAATTCAAGCATTTCCACATCATTGTAATTGTCCCCAATGGCCATTACATGTTCCCTGGGAATTCCTTGCTGTTCCGCCCATCGCCGCAACGCATGACCTTTGGAACATTCGCTGCTGAGAATATCCAGAATGCATAGATCGCGATGGTCATATTGCGTCTTTAGAACGGTGATTTTGCGGCGAAATGCGGCCGCATTCATCTTTTTCTGCGCTTCTTCCATCCGGGCCACGGTGCCGCAATACATGGCCTGCAGCGGGTCCCCGTCGTTGAGCGCGTCTTCCAGTGGAGACACAAATTTGATGTAAGGCCGGTTGACCTCCATCCATCGGGAAACCGACTTGTGCAGTTCGTCGGCCCGTTCCAGGATCAATGAATCATTGCCCGCAACATTTGCCGGACGGTCAAACGTCAACACGGCGTGGCCGCGAAACTCATCCATGTGTGCGATCAGTTGCCGCGCCGTTTCGGCGGGCAGCCGCTCCGTGTAGTGTGTCGCGCCGTCGCTGGAACGCACCAGAGCGCCGTTTGAACTGATGAGCAGCATCGGCACGCCAATCTCTTTTGCGATCGGCATGGCATAGTCATGGCGGCGTCCGGTGGCCAGAACGATCTGTACACCCGATTCATGCGCCGTGCGCAACGCTGCTATGTTGCGTGCGGACACTTGAAAGTTCGGATCGGTGAGTGTGCCGTCAATGTCCAGCGCCAGCAGTTGGATGGGTTGCCGCTTCACTGTATTCCATAATAACCGTTTATACGATGCCTGTTTGGACGTTGTCGCGGAAGCAGCGTAGCTATCTTATATCTCGTCCAAAAACAGCGGCTGAGGAGAAGCCAGCGCCAAAAGCGGCCATAGATCTTTCCGTAAAACCGCCTCAAGTCGCAAGGACCAAGCGCGGCCCTGTCGAATGGAGCGGATCAGCGCTGGATACGATTACCGAAATCGCCTTGCCCCAGTCGCCTTTGCCGCTGCCGCAACAGTCTATACCTACAATAACGGCACGCGCCTGTCGGTATATCTCTCGGCTGGGGCGACGGACATTGAGGGCAAGCTGACGCTGGATTGCCTTACCGCCACGGGAGACAAATTGGGCCTTGCTTTATTTGTCACGGGCGCCTGAGACGGCCAGTCGGCGGAAAAATTGGCTTGGCCCGCAATAGCTGTTAAAATTCTTAGTTCACTTAAAACCGCTTAATCTAGATACGGAGAACTTGACACTTATGGCATACGTTATTGCAGAGCCTTGCATCGGAACCAAGGACGCGGCCTGCGTGGATGCTTGCCCGGTAGATTGCATCCATCCTAAAAAGGACGAACCGCAATTTGAGGGTTCCACCATGCTTTTTATTGACCCAGTAGAGTGCATCGACTGTGGCGCGTGCGTGCCGGTCTGTCCGGTCTCCGCCATCTTTGCCCTGGACGATCTGCCGGAAAAATGGAAAGAGTACACGGAGAAGAACGCCAAGCATTACGGACGCTAACAGGCCCGGAACAGTTTCCAAAAAACGCGCAGCCGCCATGGTTGCGCGTTTTTCATTTCCCCGGCGATGTATGCTTGACTTGCATGCCCCGGCAATCTGAAGCCCTGATTCTGCGCACCTATCCGTTTCATGAAGCGGACCTGCTGGTCACGTTCTTCACGCGCGCGGAAGGCAAGGTGCGCGGTGTGGCCAAGGCGGCCAAGCGGTCCAAGCGGCGTTTTGGCGGCGCGCTTGAGCCGCTGACCCATGTGACCGCCCACTGGGAGGAAAAGGAAAAACAGGAGCTGGTGCGGCTGGATTCCTGTGACATTATTTCCTCGCCGCTGGCCACCCAGGTGACGTACCCGCGGCTGGTGGCGCTGAGCTATATTGCCGAAGTCATCGATCAGCTTTTGCCTGACCGCGAACCAAGCGACGATATCTTCCGCCTCACGCTTGCCGTGGTCCATCACTTGAAAGCTGATTCCATCTGGCTGCCGCTCACCTATTTTGATCTATGGACCGTACGCCTGATCGGGCTGCTGCCTGACCTGAATGCGTGCGTAATGTGCGGCAGGGTTTTGAATGGAAGCCGCGCCTACTTCCATCCGCTGGCGGACGGGCTGCTGTGCGCCGACGATAAGCGCCTGGCCAGCACGGAAATATGTGCTGACTCACGCGCCGTGGCGGCAGAGATATTCCGCTTGCCCTTGAACCGGCTGGACCGGACGAACTGGGCGCGCAGCCGGGGCGCCGATCTGCGCCGCTTTCTGGCCCAGCGCATTGAACGCCACATTGAGCGTAAACTGGTGACGGCGGCGATGCTGGAGCGAGTTTAGCTTTTTCCGCAGTCTCGAGCGGAGCGAGAGATCCCTATAGCATACGAAAATCGGGTGGAACACGAATCAGGGTTATTCGCGTGTTGCGCGTGCATTTGCGGCTAACTCCTTCTCCTACGGTTTATCCTTTGTTAAGCGATCCCGGATGTTAGAAAAAATGCCTGAAGATCACCAATGCAGCGAAACCGGGCGCACTCTCTCTACCGCCGATGAGGCTCGCGCCAGCGAGGTCCGCTTCCGGGAGATTCAAGATGCCTGCGCTGCCGGCGGCTTGCCGGAACTGCATCAAGGCGACGTGATCTATATCGGGACGGAACTCTATCTTGGCCATGGACGCGACGATTTCCGCGGCGGTCTGGCCGAGGTGAGTGAAGTCCGCCCGGACATAAGCAAAGGCAGGTCAACGCCTTTTGTGCGCGTAGTGCAGCAGATGG
>DATBCN010000648.1:0-7582 GCA_036270475.1 Candidatus Angelobacter sp.
CCCATCGCGGTGGCCCATTTGGCAATCTTCTCAATGCCCAGGCGCTCCGCCAGCGTGTAAAAGAAAACATCGCAGGATTGATAAATGCCCTTGGTGATATCCACCGGACCGTGAACACGATGCTCGCCCTTGACCCAGCAATTGAAATAGCGGCCATAGAAAACGCCGCCACCGGCGCAGTTCACGTGCAGGTTCTGCGCAATACCTTCCTGCAGGCCCGCCACGGACATAACGATCTTGAAAACAGAACCCGGCGCCAGTTGCGCCTGAATTGCCTTGTTAAACAACGGATGCGCGGGGTCTTCCACCAGCCGTGTCCACTCCTTGGCTGAGATGCGCACGGCAAAATCGTTGGGATCGAACGCGGGACGGCTCACCATGGCCAGTATCTCGCCATTGCGCGGGTCCATCGCCACGACCGCGCCGTTCTTGCCTTCCATGGCTTGCTCGGCGGCTTTTTGGATGTCAATATCGACCGTGAGCTTCAGCTTTTGTCCGGGGACCGCGGGAATGTTCGCGTTCGGAGGCCGTCCTACTTCCTTGCCTTTGCTGTTGACCAGCACCCGGCGCGATCCGTCCTTGCCCATCAGCAGATCGTTGTATTGCAGCTCCACGCCGGACTGGCCCACGATATCGCCACGCTCATAGAGTTCAAACTTGGGCGAGTTGAGCATGTCTTCACTCACTTCACCCACGTAGCCAATTAGGTGCGCCATGAATCCATCTTTGGGATAGAGCCGGCGATGGATCATCAGGGTTTCCAGCTCGGGAAAATCATCACGATGCGATTCAATAAAAGCGCGCTCGTCGGGAGTGATGTCGTCCTTAATAATGATTGGCTCGAATGCCGGTTTGTGCGCGAGCTGATAACGCCGGACTTTATCGACCACCTCTTCCCGTGAAATATGCAGGCCGTCGGCGATTTTTTCCGCGTCGGCGTTCAGGTCGCGCATCTGGTCGCGCAGCAGCAGCGCCGAGAATGACGGATAATTATCGACAATCAACTGCCCGTCGCGATCATAGATTTTGCCGCGCGGCGCAAGGATTGGCACCTGGCGAATCCGGTTCTGCTCTGAGCGCGTGGCGTACTCATCACTCTTGCGGACCTGCAGCGTCCACAATCCATAAGCCAGCACAATGAACACAGCCAGAATGACGTACTGGACAACGGAGAATTTTGTTTGCGGGATTTTTTCGTCGCGACCGGGCATAACTGTTACGGTCTATCGCTTGCGCAACCGACCGGACCCCATTTTCCTTTTGTTGGGAACCTTCTTTAGAGTATCGCAGTTTCGTTGTGCATGGTGTAGGACAAAGACCTGAATGTGGTTACTGAAGGATTAATCATCTCCTGGCAGCCGTCCTGCCAGAGGCTTGCCGCTGGCCCAAGCTGCGAGGCGACAAAAATATCAATTCCGTAATTTTAGCTTATCCAGCAAGGCAAACAGCACAACCGCGGCTAGGCCGTTGACCAAGGCCGAGAGCAGCGTGTGGCCCCAACTCCAGCTTTCGCTTCCGCCCACCAGTTGCAGGCTGATTGCCATATAAACAAAACGGTGGATCAGCACAAAGGCAAAGGTCATCAAGAAGCGCGAGCCGGGGTTCTCCACGTCCACTTTTACGCCCAGCGACGATCCCAGATAGCCAACAATCGTCTTGGCGATGCCAAAGAGCCCGATGAGGTGCCCGGTCCAGGCGTCTTGCAGCGTACCGATCAACGCGCCGGTAATCATGCCCGGAATGGGACGACGCCGCGCGACGGCAAAAAAGACGGTCACCAGCAGCGGCAGATCCAAAACAGTCAGGAACCGTATGCGCAGAAACACCTGGAGAAAGATGGCCGCCACGGGAATGCCGATGGAAACCGGCCAGCTAAACCGATGTACCTCAATCTCTTCGCGAGAGGTCAATGAGACGCTGTAGTTCATTGCCGCGTCCTCTCCGGGGTAGGCGTTGGCGTTGCCGCCGGTCCGTCCGCAGGTTCGCCAGATGTACTGGGTTGAGAAGTCCCCGGCGGCGCAGATGCATTGGACTTTTTGGGCACGGCTTTTGGCTTGACCGGCGTTGGAGACGGAGAAGCAGCTCCGTTGGTTCCAGTGGGCGCGGCAGTTTGCAAGGAAGTGGCCGGCTTGCCGGCTGCCGGACCAGTCTTCTTGGGCGGCAGCTGCGTTGCTACTCCGCCAGCGGTGGCGGGGGCAGGGTGCTTTGGCGGTCCCGGTGCGTTCGCGGGCTTCTGACCCGCTTCGGTGCTCACGGGCTGGTTCGTTTTAACGGGCGTGGGAGAAGGCGTCGCCTTCGGCGGGCCAACAGGCGTTCCGGTTGGATTTGTGCCGCCAGGAGTGGGAGTAACTGGTTTTTTGCCAGGCGGGTTTGATCCCGGGCTTGGACCAGTCAGGCTTGAACCATTCGGGACTGAAACATTCGCGGTTGAGCTATTTGGCGCACCGCCCGGAGTCTTTACTGCATTCGGGTCCTGCTTGGGAACGCTGGGCAGTCTTTGCGCCAGAATGTCCGCGGCACGCATGGGCGCGGGGCCAGCCGCAACGGGCGAATTCTCATCCACGGTCTTGGTAATTACCAATACTTCTTCCAGCCTTCTCAAATCGGCGGACGGCTTGATCTTGATGGCCAGAAAAGGATCATTGTCCCGGTCCGGCGTTGCGCTCACTACCGTGCCTACGGAAAATCCTTTGGGATAGATGCGGTCGCCGCCGCTGGTAATAACATGGTCTCCGGCTTCAATTTGCTCGTCGGACATGATGTCAGTGATCTGCAGTTCTCCGATGCTGGTGCCTTTCACGATGCCCTGCAAGCGGGAATGCTCCAGGATGACGCCCGCTCCGCTGTCATGATCATTGATCAGCAGAACTTGCGAACTGATGGGGCCAACTTCTTTGACCTTGCCAATAATTCCGTCTGGTGTAATTACGGCCATGTCCGTTTTGAGTCCGTCATGCGAGCCTTTATCGATAATAATGACGCGCGATTGCTCGATTCCGCTGGTGGCGATCACCTGGGCGGCAACCGTCCGGGAAACAAATTTTTCCTTGAAGTCCAGCAGGACCTGCAGCCGCCGGGCCTGGTCGGCGTCCTGTTTGAGACGGACCTGCTCCATCTGCAAACGGGCCAATTCGTCCTGTAGTTCGCGGTTTTTCCTGCGGACGCCGCGCAGGTCAGCGTAATTGTGCCAGCCGTCGCGGAAGAAATGGCCAGTGGAAATGAACATCTTTGCCACGGGAGTGAAGGTGGTAATGGTCCAGACGCGGATCAATCGCGTCCCGCTTCCCGTGGTTCCGCCCTTTGCGCCTTCCGGACGTTTTACCTGCGTGGCCAGGGCGATTACCTGAATTACGACAACCGCCATCAGGACCAGCGGGTTCTTGTAACGAACAAAGAAATTTTCCATGACCTGCGCTAAAGGAGGGCCAGAAGCGGACGGACTTATCAGGCCCGTCCGCTGTTTTAACCGATGCAGCTTTCCTGAATGAGGCTTGATTGAAGCAAAGCCCTACTCAATTGAAATCTTTCTCAGGAGTTTGAAGTCGCTGAGCATTTTGCCCGTGCCCAGCACCACGCTGGCCAGCGGATCGTCGGCAATGGAAACCGGCAAGCCGGTTTCTTCACGGATTCTCTTGTCCAGGTTCTTGAGCAGCGCGCCGCCGCCGGTAAGGACGATGCCGCGGTCACTGATGTCGGCGCTCAGTTCCGGCGGCGTGCGTTCCAGCGCCACGCGAATGGCGTTCATGATGGTGCTGATGCACTCACTCAACGCTTCGCGAATTTCACTGTCGTCGATGGTGATGGTCTTGGGCACGCCTTCAATCAGGTTGCGCCCTTTGATTTCCATGGTGAGCGGCTTGTCCAGCGGATAAGCCGAGCCAATTTCAATCTTGATGGTTTCCGCGGTGCGTTCGCCGATCAGCAAATTATATTTGCGCTTGAGGTAATTCATGATGGATTCATCCATCTGATTACCGGCCATGCGCACGGAACGCGAGTACACGATGCCGCTGAGCGAGATGACGGCGATGTCCGTGGTGCCGCCGCCAATGTCCACAACCATGTTGCCGCTGGGCTCGGTGATGGGCAGTCCGGCCCCGATGGCCGCGACCATGGCCTGTTCGACAAGATGCACTTCGCTGGCCTTGGCGCGATAGGCGGAATCCATCACGGCGCGCTTTTCCACCTGCGTGATTTCTGAAGGCACGCCGATCACGATGCGCGGATGCACCAGCATCTTCCGGTTGTGCGCCTTCTGAATAAAGTAGTTCAACATTTTTTCCGTGACCTTGAAGTCGGCGATCACGCCGTCCTTCATCGGCTTAATGGCCACGATGTTTCCCGGCGTGCGGCCCAGCATCTCTTTGGCTTCCTTGCCCACGGCCTCCACTTCCCCGGTGTTCTTGTTGATGGCCACGATGGATGGCTCGTTGACCACGATGCCCTTGCCCTTGGCATAGACGAGCGTGTTGGCCGTCCCCAGATCAATGGCGAGATCGCTGGAGAACATGCTGAAGAGCGAGCGCAGATTATGAATGCGCGAATTCTCTGACTTAAAACCGTTTTTCGACATACCAGATTCTTTCTGCTTTTTTTTTTAACTTCGGTAAAATCCTGGCCGTCTTTAGACAACCGACCAAATTCCTATCAGGCTCGCGTGCTCAAGCTGTTCCGGGGAACTACCACTGTGAAACAAAAATCAACATCACGCAATAGGTGATTTTACTGGATATTCACCGGCTTGGACACGATGTTGTACGCGCCTTTGCTGTTCTGTGCCGTAACAGTAATCACATTTTCTCCCGTCGGCAGCGGGTTGGTGAAATGGTGGAACGCGCCATCGCTCGCCACCACGGCCTCTTGCCCGTTCACCAGCACCCGGGCATTCGGCTCAGTATGGCCCTTCACTTCAATCACGTGCCCCAGTTGCACAAAGTCATTGAGCTCCAGCGCCAATGACCCTGTACCTTTGGGTACAACCGTAAACTTGTAAACTTCACTCTCAATCGACTCTTTGCCGTCCTGCCCGATCGACCGGACCTGCCAGTAATAGGCGCCTTCCTGGAGGTTTGTGACCAGGACCTGCGTCGCCGCCTTCTTGTCATCCACCCCAGGCCCCACAAAGGAGGCGTTGCGGTTGATTTTGATGTGATATTCCCGCACATTTTCCACTGGCGCCCAGGAAAACGTGACGCCTTTGGTGTTCTGGTCCACAAACACATTCTGCATGGGCGGCGGGGAAATCAAAGTAGGCGGCTGTAACTCCTTTGTCTTGACCATCCCCTTGGCGTCCGTGCGAAATGACGCCTTGGTGTAACTCTCCAGCGGCAGCGTTTGACCTTCACGCTGCACCTCGCCGGAACCCTTCTTTACCAGAATCTCATGCTGGTCAGCATGGATATCATTCACCACTTCCGCGGAGCTTTCCGCGGCGATGGTGGCCGTGGCGTCGCCCACAATCACCTGCGATTTCGACCCGCTATTCAACGCCGAGGTAGCCAGATCGACCTTGCCCGTGGTCACCTGGACCGCCACCTTGGTCTGCTGCGCCGAGTTCACTGAGTTTTCCTGGATGGTGATGAGCGATCCTGGCTTGACCGTATAGTTAGTGCCGTCAGTAAACACCACTTTGGCCAGCCCTTCAGGCGATGTCTGCACCACGTCGCCTCTCTCCAGCGCCAGGGTATAGTCCGCCACCACCCAGCTATTGGTGCTGGCCTTGCGAACACGCACGTTGCCGTCGATATTAGTAAAGTGGGCCTGCTGCGGTCCGACTTCCGGTGCGGGGCCGTTCCCAGTCCCGCTGGAAACGCCCATCTTGGCCAGCACTTTCCCCAGGCCATTCTGGCCGGAGAGAATCACCTTGTTCGCTGTCTCAGGAAAAGCAAAATACATGACCACGCCGGCAAGCAGAAGTACGCCAAACATCCCCATAAGAACACTGCGATAGGTGATGGTGACGTAAGAAATCTGAAAGGCGGATTTTCGCTTTTGCGCCACTGCGTTGAACTGTGGGGAGTTTCCAGTGGCTACAGATTATCACAACCGTTGCGGCCCCTCTGGATGGGTCCCCGATATCCTGACTAAGGTGTTTTGAGTACGCTGGCAGCGGCCAAAAACCCCTTCAAATCAGTAATTAAAGCAGAAACCGCGCCCGCAGGCAGTAGCCATGTTGGTTCTGGCGGCCATCACAAGGTCATGGACCTGCATTCCTCTCCGCGGCTGGATTGCGCAGAACGGCCTTCAGGCCCCAAAATCAAACCATGCCATCTCCAATCGGACACTCTCAAGCTCATGGGCCATTGCTCGGCCGCATTCAGGCGCGCACGGCAAAGATCGGGATCATCGGACTAGGCTATGTCGGTCTGCCCTTGGCCCTGCTCTTCAATGAAGCCGGTTTTCCCGTCACCGGGTTTGATATTGATCCGGAAAAAGTAAAGGCCCTGAACAATGGCCGGTCGTATATCTACCGCATTCCAGAAGCTGAGATCGCCGCTGCCGCCGCCAAGGGTTTTTGGGCCACCGACGAATATACCCACATCAAAGACATGGACGCTGTCATCATCTGCGTCCCCACGCCGCTGAACGAATACCACGAGCCTGACCTCAGTTACATTCGCGAGACAGCCAAAGCTATTGCACCGCATGTGCATCCGGGGCAGTTAGTAGTGCTTGAGAGCACAACCTATCCCGGAACGACCGAGGAAGTTTTGGCGCCGGTGATTGAAGCGGGCAATAAAGCCGGGCTGAAAACCGCTCGGGGTGAGCAGGACGATCCGGCGAAAACTTTTCTGGTTGCATTTTCTCCTGAGCGCGAAGATCCGGGCAATGACACCGTGGCGCGAAAAGATATTCCCAAAGTCATCGGGGGAATGAATCCGGCGGCCTCGGAAATTGCCGGCGCGGTTTACAGCTCAATCTTCAACCGGGTTGTTCCGGTTTCCAGTCCGGCGGCGGCGGAGATGACCAAACTATTAGAGAACATTTATCGCTGCGTGAACATCGCGCTGGTCAATGAGCTCAAGATGCTCTGCCTGCGCATGGGCATCGACATATGGGAGGTCATCCGCGCGGCTTCCACCAAGCCCTTTGGCTTCCAGCCTTTTTATCCCGGGCCGGGACTAGGCGGGCACTGCATCCCCGTTGATCCGTTTTATCTTTCCTGGAAGGCCAAGGAGTTTGATTTCCATACGCGCTTCATCGAACTGGCCGGCGAAGTGAACTCAGCCATGCCTTATAGCGTGGTTGACGCCGTAACCGCCGCGCTGAACCAGCACAAGAAAGCGCTGAATGGGTCGAAGGTCCTGGTGCTGGGCGTGGCCTACAAGCGTGACATCGACGACCTGCGCGAGTCGCCCGCGCTGACCATTATTGAAGAGCTGCAACGCCGCGGCGCGGAAGTTTCTTACAATGATCCTTATTTCCCGAAAGTCGGCCGCGGACGAAAATACAATCTGCAAATGACCTGCGTTCCACTGGAGAAGCTGGACCAGTACGACTGCGCGTTGATCGTGACCGACCACACCGACTACGACTATAAAAAGATTGTGGCTGAATCAAAGCTGGTAGTGGATACGCGCAA
>DATBCN010000649.1:0-2307 GCA_036270475.1 Candidatus Angelobacter sp.
GGCCGCGCAGTTCGGCTATCTTCCTGGAACGCTGTGGATACTCGTCGGGGCTGTTTTTGCCGGATGCGTGCAGGATTTTGTCATCCTCCTGTTCTCTGTCCGTCGCGACGGCAAATCACTCGGCCAGATGGCGCGTGACGAGATTGGCAAAACCGCTGGGACCGTCGCCTTCATTTCCGTCATCACCATTCTTGTGATCCTGCTCGCCGTGGTTGCGCTAATTATTGTGAACGCCCTTAAAGACAGTCCGTGGGGTGCTTTTACGATAGGGATGACGATTCCCATCGCGCTGCTTATGGGCGTTTACCTGCGTTATCTGCGTCCGGGCAAAGTGCTGGAAGCCTCGGTGCTGGGCTTCTTGTTCGTGGTAATGGCGATCTTTGGCGGGCAGTGGATATCGCAATCCACGCATGCCGGTGCATTTACCTTTGCCGGTACAACTCTGGCGATTCTCATCATCATTTATGGCTTCGCTGCTTCGGCCCTCCCTGTGTGGCTCTTGCTCGCTCCGCGCGACTATCTGAGCACTTTCGTCAAGCTCGGCACCATTGCCATTTTGGCGCTGGGAATCGTCCTGGTGCGGCCCACCTTGCAGATGCCCGCGCTTACGCGGTTTATTGACGGCAGCGGGCCGGTCTTTGCCGGCACTCTTTTTCCGTTCGCGTTTATCACCATTGCGTGCGGCGCAATCAGTGGATTTCATTCGCTGATCTCCAGCGGCACCACGCCCAAGATGATCGCCCGTGAGCCGCAGACGCGCATGGTTGGCTATGGCGCAATGATGGCGGAATCGTTCGTGGGAATCATGGCCATTATTGCCGCGTGCACTCTGCAACCAGGGACCTACTTTGCCGTGAACAGCGGTGCTGGCATGGTAGGAGGCTCACCCATCGCGGCCACTGCCACCATCACCAACTGGGGCTTCCCTGTAACCCCGGACCAGATGGCGGCCCTGGCGCACAACGTGGGCGAGAAAACGCTTTTCTTCCGCACCGGTGGCGCTCCGGCCTTCGCGCTGGGCATGGCCAAGATTTTTTCTGACAGCCTGGGCGGTGCCGCTGTGATGGCCGTCTGGTATCACTTCGCCATCATGTTTGAAGCGCTCTTTATATTGACTGTGCTCGATGCCGGCACCCGCGTTGGCCGCTTTATGCTGCAGGATGCGCTCGGCCACATCTGGAAACCGATGGGCCGGACAAGCTGGTATCCCAGCATCATCGCCACCAGCGCCCTCATGGTGGGCGCTTGGGGATATTTTCTCTGGCAGGGCATTCGCGATCCTCTGGGCGGGATCAACTCGCTGTGGCCGCTCTTCGGCATCTGCAATCAATTGCTGGCAGCGGTGGCTTTGTGCGTTGCCACCACAATCATCGTCAAGATGGGCCGTGCGCGTTACATGTGGGTCACGCTTGGGCCCCTCTGCTGGCTTGTCTCCATAACGTTTTCCGCCGCATGGCACAAAGTGTTTAACGCCAATCCTCTCATTGGGATGCTGGCCCACGCCCGTCAACTGGCCGCGGGCCCCAGCATTGCGGGCCTACGGCAAAGAATATTCAACGATCAACTGGACGCCGCGGTTTGTGTGCTTTTAGTCGTTTTGGTCAGCGTGATCGTGGTTGAATCCGTGCTGCAGTGGGCCAGCATCATCTCCGGCCGCCGCCAGGCAGCAACGCAGGAAACGCCTTTTGTGGCGACAGCCTATGCGGAGGAAGCACTATGAGTAATTCCACCACGGAGGCACTGAGGCGCGGAGAAAGAACAAGATCGGAACATCGGGAAATCGCGCGTGATCGGGTGAGCGGAGGAATTGCCAGCAACTTCAATGGTCTGGCAATCGACCACACCGCCGGCACTTGTCATCCTGAGCGACCGCGAGTTGAGCAGCGCGAAACGAGAGGTAGCCGAAGGATCCCGGCGATGCTTGTGCCCGTAAACACCGCATCAGGGAGTTCTCACCACGCTTTGGGTAATTTGCGGCAGTTCTTTCAAAACGCCTTGCAGACCTTCCGCGCCGCTCTCCGTGAAATCTTTGACGAGTCCGCTTACGACCGGTTCCTGCTGCGGACGCATGAGTCGCGATCAGTAGACAGCTACCGCGCCTTCACGCGCGAACGCGATGCCGCCATGCTGAAGAAGCCGCGCTGCTGCTGAAACACAAAGCCGTGCCTTCCGGCGATTCTTTGCCATACCGGGGTTGATTCTGCTTTCAATTGACACTATTTGGCAATTCCGGCGATCTAATAAAGCAGCGCGATGCAATCATCATCGCGCTTCAACCTGTCATCGTGAGCGACAGGTGTAACCAGG
>DATBCN010000650.1:0-16144 GCA_036270475.1 Candidatus Angelobacter sp.
TAAGAAGGGGGAATAAAATCTTCCAGCGCGCCCTTGAGATCATCTTCCGTGACCGCGGCACGTTTGGCCAGCGCGGCGCGCATACGGCTGCGGACCAGGACAGCTTCAATATCCGCGCCGGAGAGGCTGCCGGAGTTGTCCAGAAAAAACTTTTCCAGGTCGGCTGAAAATGCCGCCATGGAAGATTTCTTCTGCATGGCCCGCAGCAGCGCGCGGCGTTCTTCCAGAGTGTCCGGATAGAAAAGCGCAATGTGCTCTTCCGCGCGGCCCTGGCGTTTCAGGTCAACCGGCAAAAGGTCCGGCCGGCAGGTAAGCAAAAACCAGATTACCTTGCCGCGATACTCGGTGTTGCCCATGAATTGCGCGATCTGGGCGAAGACGCGGTTGTTTACGCCGCTGTCGCCGGAGCTGGAGCGGTCGCCAAGCTGGGCATCGGCTTCATCCACCACCACGGCTATCGGGCTCATGGCTTTCAGCAGATTAAGCACGCGCTCCAGGTTGCCTTCCGTCACGCCCTGCCACATGCTGCGAAAATTCTTGAGCATTACCGCGGGGATTCCGACCTCGCCGGCAAAGCAAGTGGTAATGAATGTTTTGCCGGTGCCTACGGGGCCGCAGATCACGTAGCCCATGGGCAACACGTCCGCGTTGCCGGAGCTGATGGCCGCGGCCGCGTCTTTGAGTTTCTGCTTGGCCATGTCATTCCCGGCGACGTAAGAAAGATCAAAGCGGCTCTGGATGAATTCCAGCAATCCGCCGGATTCAGATTCAATCAGCTCCTTCTTGCGGTCATTCAGGAACTTGAGAGTCAAGGGCTGCTTATTCTGCACGGCGTGGGCCGCAAGGCTTTGCAACTGCACACGCTTCAAGCCAGCGGCGAGCTTGGCCAGAATTACGTCACTGACCTCAGAGTTCTGGGGAAGCGGATGAGCGCGAAACTGCCAGCGGACAAAATCCAGCCGCTCATCTTCATCGGGCAGGGGGATGGCGATGGACGCCACGCCCGGGTTCTGCACGATGCCCTGATTCAACTCAATTTGGTTTTCTGAGATCAGGCAGATGGTGACGTCAGCATTGAGAAAATCAGGGTTGCGTGCCCAGCGCTTGAAGATGACCAGCGAGTTGCGGTCTTCGGCGGACATGCTGGAGACGTCGCCGGCCGGCGCGATGGTTTCCGCGAAGTCGATGACGAGGGCAATCTTTTTTCCGTCGGCAATGCGCAGGCGCAGGTAGTTGTCCAGGATGTTGAGGACCGCGTCAGGATTGCGCGGCAATCCGCCCTGGGAGAAGCTGGTGCCGTGGAAGCTATCATAGCCTTCCAGGGCGCGGCGGAAATCGGCCTGGGAATCGGCGTTGCCAAAGCTCAGTCCACCGCGGTCATAGTGCAGCACAATGTCACGCTGGCCGAAGAGAGCGCCGGAAAGAAACTGGTCGAGCGAAAGGAAATCAGTCCCGCTGGGCTGGCGGCAGGGGACAAGGTCACGCACATTGCCATAGAGAACAAAGAGGGCGTAAGAGCGCGAATAATATTTTTCTGAGAGTTCGCGCGCCCATCCGGGGAGTGCGTCAAGGTATTTATCGGTGCTGGGTGAAGATGAGGGCATGGTTTTTGCGGATCCTATGGTTCGCTGGCCGTCATCCCGAACTCCGTTAATGACGGCGCGCTTTCACCAGCGCCCGAGTAGGAGTGAAGGACCTTGCATTGCATCATAGATGTTTTCGAAGGAAGCACAAGGTCCTTCGAGCCTGCTCACGCGCTGACGACGGCCCTCAGGATGACGCATCAAAATCAAAGACTCTCTCGTGCGCCAGGCAAAAGGCGGCTTCAACCGCCAATCCTTGTTCGTTGCGCCGAGCTGCTACTGGAGGAAGATGGTCCCACATCCTGCATAATGCCTTCCATGTCCGGCGTAAGTCCGCTGAAAATTGATTCCACCTGCTGCACGGTCTGCTCTGTTTGCTCAACGTCATGAACAAGATTTTCCAGTTGGTCGCTTACCTGTTGCGGATCGCGCATGGTGACGGACTGGTCGCGCACAAGCTGCAGTACGTCTTCCACCGCCGAACATTGTGCGTCCACCACCTGGCGGTTCTCCGTGATCTTCTGGTATTTTTCCAGGCGCTTGCTGAGAATTTCAACGCGTTTTTTATTGATGTCCTGGACCCGCGGAGGATCAGAAGCCATGTGCCCTTGCAGGGCGGCGATTTCTTTCTTGATTCCGTCAGGATCAGTGGTTTTCACGTACTGGCGCTGCTGGAAGGCCGCGGAAAGAAGTCGGGCATAGCCGTTCAACAGGCCCTGCAGCCGCGTATCCATTTGTTGAACGAAAATCTGCGAGGTGGAGGAAAGCTGGGCAAAATTGGCGCGGATGGAGCCGCAGACCTCCGCAAGTTTAATGTAGCGTCCCTGCATGTCCGGCGGCAGATTGCGCAACATCTCGCTGATTTTTTGTTCATGTTGCTTCTGCTCTTCGGCAAAATGCCAGGAGCGTACAAGGCGCTGAAATCGCGGGTGCTGTGAAACCACGGCCAGATACATTAACTCCAGGCCGCCCGCGAGCGCAATCGGGACGATGGTGCCGGTGACAAGCGCGAATGCGGCCGCGCTGCCCAGCGCAATCCAGTTGTACTGGACGTTGAAGGCTTCCTTGACGAAATTGGGTTCCTTTTTAGGATCACCAGGGCCGGGGGCGTCTGGAATATCGGAACCTAAGAAGCCGCCACCGAAACCCATTAGATGCTCACCCTCACGTGGCCGCCAATCCCAGGAGCGCTCTTGAGCCGGCCCAGCACGTAATGCTGCAGATCGTGAAACTCGCTCTTCTCTTTTAACTCCAGGCTGCGTGGACGGTCGAATGGCACCTGTACATCTTCCACAATGGTCCCAGGATGCGAGCTCATGATGAAAATCCTGTCGGCCAGATAAACCGCCTCTTCCACGTCATGCGTAACAAACAGAATTGTACACGCGGTTTCGTCCCAGATTTCGAGCAAAAGCTGCTGCATGTCGCTGCGGGTCTGGGCGTCGAGGGCGCCAAAAGGCTCGTCCATCAGGATGACCGAAGGACGAAGCGCCAGGGTGCGGGCAATCGCCACGCGCTGCTGCATGCCGCCGGAAAGCGTTTCAGGGTAGACATCGGCAAATTCAGTCAGCCCAACCGACTTGAGCAGACGCTCCACTGTCTCTTTGCGCTGGGCTTCCGGAACGCCGTTGATCTTCATCCCATAGGCGATGTTTTCCGATACAGTCAGCCACGGGAACGAGGTGTATTTCTGGAAGACCATGCCCCGGTCTTTGCCGGGAGCTGTGACCGGTACTCCGTTGACGAGTACCTGGCCGCTGCTGGGTTTGTCCAGGCCGGCGATCATGCGCAGCAGCGTGGATTTCCCACAGCCGGAGGGGCCTAGCAGCACGCGAAACTCGCCAATGTCGCGTCCAGCGGGGGAAAATGCGTCTTCCACTTCAAGGTTCACGTCTTTTAGAGCGTCAATTTTTTCACCGCTGGGAGAGAAGAAGATGCGGGAGACGTCCTTGACGGTGATTTTGGACTTCTTAGCTTCCATGGCTCACCGCCTTCTTGTGCATACGGCCAATTGGGCTGCTGGAAGAATCAGAAGCGGACTGCGTTGACTGCCGCCATGGAAACAGTACCTTTTCCAGCAATGTAAGCAGCGCGCGAAAGAGAAATGCCGCAACTCCAATGGCGATGATTCCGGCATACACCAGATCGGGCCGATGGAATTCATACGCGGATTGCACCATGGCGCCCACGCCCTTGCTGCGATTCACGATCTCAGCCAGGATCACATACGTCCAGCCAATGTCATAGAGAATGCGGAAGGACGAAAAAATTCCCGGCATGGAAGCACGGAACATGAGCCACAAGACCTGATATTTCTTGGCCCCCAGAGTATAGGCCGTCTCCAGCAGGGACGTATCAACGCGATTGACTTCTTCCACCACTACGGCCAGAAGGTAGAAAAACATGCCGAACCAAAGGAAGGCAATCTTCATGGTTTCATAAATCCCAAAGATGCCGATAAACGCCGGAAGAAAGGCGGTAATGGGCATGGAACGCATGGGCGCAGCCACGGGATTAATGAGGTCGTTGAGCCATTTGAAGCTCGCCATCAGCAGTCCGAGCGGGACGGCAATGACCACGCACCAGAGGAAGGCATGGGCGATGCGAAACCAACTGGCATAAACGTTGCCCAGCAGCCCTCGCTCAGAGAAGAGTGCAGGAAACGCCTGCAAGACTTCCAGTGGAGTGGGAAAGACATAACTGCTCACCAGTTCCCATCGCGTGATCAGCGACCAGATGATAATCACCAGAACCCATGCCCCAGCGGCTAGAGCCAGCTTGGTGGAGCGTGAAGTCTCTTTGCGGATTGTTAAGAGCTCAGACATGTTTTCTTTTTCAGGGGCTAAAGCCCGCTGTTTTTTGCCTGTCGGCACGACTCAAGTCGTGCCCTGATACCTGCAGTGGCTGAAGCTTATTCTCCGGGCTACTGCCCGGGATTGGCATACAGCTTAATGTCCGTGCGCCGGTTTTTCTCCCGGCCTTCCGGCGTGTTGTTTGAGTCCAGCGGTTTGTCCGGACCATTGCCCACCGTGCGCAGACGGGCGCCGGGGAAACCATATTTTTCCATCAGGTATTGCCGGACGGCATCCGCGCGCTGGCGTGAGAGCTGCATGTTGTACGTGCGCTGGCCGGTGGAGTCGGTATTGCCTTCAATATCGACCACCGTATTTTCGTAAGCGCGCATCTGTCCGCCAATCTCATCCACCACAGCGCGTGAATCCAGGCTCATGTGGGCCGATGCAGGATCAAAATAGATGGAGCGGTGCTGCGTTGCAATCGGCGTGGCGCCCTTGCTGGGTGCATGGTATTCAATGGGCTGCTCGGTGGAAGCGGTAGAGAAGCTGCCGCTCATCTGCTTGATGTAGCGCCGGTCCAGACTTTCTTCAGCGCTGGAGGTGCGCTTAATCATGCGGAATTCGCGATACATGTCCTGGGCCATGCCGAAGACGTTGGCGTAATCAGAATTCGAGCCCTGCGTGCCCATGAAGGAAGCATTGTCAGCATAGTCCGCCAGCTTCACGCCTTCCAGCATGGTTTTGGCCAGATCGGAAGGAATGTTGAAGTCCTTGATGGTGCCAATCAGGTTGTAGGCGCGCGCAGGCTGTGTGTGGATGAACTCCACGCCTTCAATCCAGCCCTGCGCCAGCTTGAGCACGGTCTGGGGATGCTTGGCGGCGAAGCGGTCGCTCACTACCAGGATATCGGCAATCAGCCGGTTGGCGACGCGAGTGTCATAAATCTTCTTTGCGCCAGAGCGTTTGGCCACGGCGTCACTCATGTCTGGGTCCCAGGCAACGGCAGCGTCAACTTTTTCCTGGGCAAAGAGATTGGCAGGCTCAATGCCGTCTTTGGTGTGGACCGCGTTCTTAAAGATCTCATTGCGCTGCTCCGTGTTCAGGCCTGAGGCTTTCAGTCCGTTCCACAGCAGGAAATGCGACGGCGTGTAAGGCGCAAAGGCAACGGTTTTGCCGGCCAGATCTTCAATGCTGTTGATGCCTTGTTTGCCGATCACGCCGTCAGCTCCGCGGGACCAATCCACCATCAGGAACGCATGCGAGCCGAAACCCTTCTCCTGGAACTGGCCAAAGTCCTTGGCGTAAACGTCAAGCGTGGTCAGCATCACGTCAACGTTATTGGTGGCAAGCGCGGATGCGCCTTCTGTCCAATCGTCAATAATTTTGAAGGAAACCTTCAGGCCCTTTTTGGCAAAGATGGAATCTTGAGCAGTTTCAAGGCCGCCGTTGGCAACCAGCCCGCCCACGCAGCCCACCCATACGTTCACGCGTACGCGGACTTCAGCATTATCGTCAGTGGTGGAGGAGACAGGAATCTCCAGGGGCTTGGAGGTATCAACTTTTTCGCCGCCGGACGAGCCTTTGCTGCCGCCAAACTTGCTGCCATCGATGACGCCATATTTCACCAGGCTAAAGCCGACCAGTGCCAGCCCCACCAGGAAAATCATGATCCATCCGCCTTTTTCAATCTTTACCGCCATCGTTTTCTCCTCTTGTCCTCAACTTTTGCCCGGCACTCTATTGTCTGCGAAGCCAAACTTCCACGCGCCGGTTCTTCTCCCGGCCTTCCGCGGTGTTGTTGCTGGCCACGGGACGTTCCGGACCAAACCCCGCCGTCTCCGCCACCTTGATGCCGCGCGTCCTGAATTCTTCCGCCACGATTCTTGCCCGGTCGGCGGAAAGCCGGTCATTGCTCTCTCTGCTGCCGCTGCTGTCGGCGAACCCCAGCAAAAGCATTGACTGGCCGGCATATTGCGGGCTGGCCACAAAGCTTGATACCCGCTCCAGATCATCTAATGCCTTGTTGTCCAAATTGCTGCTGCCACTGCGGAAACGAAAATCAAGAGGCAGGCGCACGGCGGCCTGCGTAGCTCTTACGTATTTGGCTTCCTGTGCCGTCATATTCCCATCGCGCGGCGACAACGGCTCCGGACCCACCGGGTTTACGGTCTGGCCCACAAAGCCATTCTGTGTGACCGTCTCCTGCCCCATCCGGGAAAGCGCAAAGGTGATAAAGTCACGCGTTACCGCGTTTGGCGGATTGGGCGGCGTGTAAAGAAAAAGCCGCCGTGATAGCGGATAGCTTTCCGTAGCCACGGTCAGGTTCGTGGGATAAACCGGCCGCGTACCCGGCTCCGATACCGCGACTGGTTTGGCGTTCCTTACGAAAGCGAGGCCGACAAAACCAATTCCATTGGGATCATTTGCCACGCGGTCAGAAAGCTGGCGGCTGTCCTCAATCCGTTGTGCTGATCCGGCCAGCGGCGTGTCCCCCAGAACCAGGCTCTTGAAGGTGTCCCAGGTGCCGGACTTGGCATCGCGCGCATACACGGCGATGGGCCGTGGCTGTGCGCCGCCGGCCTGTGTCCAATCCGTTATCTCGCCAGCAAAGATGCCGCGAATTTGGTCCTTGGACAAGGAACGCACTGAGTTGCTGCCATTGACGATCACGGCGATTCCATCCAGCCCCAGAACGTGTTCGGCGGCTGGAGAAGTCATGTCGCCCAGGGCGGAGAGGCTGGCAGCCTCCTGTGGCTGGATACTCCGTGAAGACGCCCCGATATCGCACTTGCTGTCCCGCATGTCCGCGAATGCCGTGGACGAGCCGTGGGCGGAAATTTCAATGGACCTGGGAGACGATTGGTCCGGCAAAACGCCCTGGACCGATATCTCGTCGGGCCCGCGAATAATGGTCCTGATTTCTGTCGCGCCCCGCTGCCTGAGAAAAGCCTCCGCCAACGCCGGCGCGAGCTGTGCCCCAATGGTATTGGAGCCATGCAGCCGCAACATTACGCTTGCCGAGCCTGAACTGGTCCCGCTGCCTGAGGGCATTAGATGGCCCAGATCGATAACGCCGTACTTATGCAGGCTGTAGCCCACCAGCGCGACGCCAACCAGGAAAATAAGAATCCAGCCGCCTTTTTGAATTTTCACAGCCATCGTTTCCTTGTTCGCTTCGCTCCAAACCGCTACAGAGTTCGGGGATCACTCATCCCTTTATTCGTTACCCAGGTCTTTCGCACTGGACTAGGCTCTTTGTGCGCCTACGGCGCTGGGATTATGAAGTCCGTTGCGGCTCCTTGCCGCCGATGGTTTTTTCCGGCGTCGCGCTTGCCCCGGCGCTTGAAGGTGCGGCCAGTCCCATTTCAATCTTGAATTGCTTCACCAGTTCTCCGGCCTGGATGTTCTGCGCTTCTTCTTCAATCTTCATCTTTTGCTGGTCAACGTTGCCCATGGCCATATCCATGCGGGCTTCATTCACGGCGGTCATCTCTTCCACCTTGCGGACCATCTCGTCATGGGTCTGGCTGATGCCGGCCACGTCAAACTGCTCCATTACGTCCGCGACCTTCTTTTGCCACTGGGCGCGGCGATAGTCGGCAATGGCGCTCAGCGCTTCCTGCGTCTTGCGGTCTTTTTCCTGCATAAAGGCTTTTTTTACGGCCATGGCTTTATCGAATGCGGCGCTTGCCGTGGTGAGCTGGCCCTGTGTGCGCGCCAGCGCGGCTTTGGTGGTCTGCAACTGCTGGGCAAAGCTTCCGGCAATGTCGTCACGGTTGGCCTGGATCGCGGCCTTGACCTTGGCCGTCAGGTTGGCGATGTCATCTTGATATTTTGATTCCTCGCGCTGCAGCAACGTCTGGTTGGCCTTGACCATGGCAATGCTTTCATTCATGCGCGGCACCTGGTCATTCATGTCGCGGATGTTTTGCTGGAGAATGATCTCCGGGTTTTCCGCCGTGGAGATGAAAAAACCGATGAAAGAACGGATGACTCTGGTAAAGCGCTGCCACATAAAAACTCCTTTTTGCTTACGACTTTGGGCCTTGCTTGGGCGCGGGCGGTGCGCCGCCGACGCCGGTGGTGATTGGGTTTTCGGTAACGAAAGGCGCAACCGCGTCTGATATCTTCTTTTCTTCCTGCTGCTTTTTCAGCCGCCAGCCAAAGAAGCGTTCTTTCTCTTTGGTAACGTCATCATTGTTGCTTTGAATTTTGGCCCGCTGCTCGGCGACGTATTTATCCAGTTCCGCCTGGATCTGGGCGTTTTCCTGGTTCTTTTTGGCTTCCAGATCTGTAATCGCACGCTCCTGGACGCGCTCATAGCCATCCAGAGCTTTGTCGCGGCGCACAGCATCCTGGATCACGTCTTTGATATCCACACCGGCGGCGTCCAGGGCAACGAGTATTGTGGAACGCTTTACATCCGTTGGCATGGAACGGATATGCTCGCTCTGGAGCATGTCCGCCACTTTCATGATGGAATAGCCTTGAGGTGCGGGCGGAATTTCCGCGGCCTGGTAGATTTCATCAAAGGAACCTGCCTTGGAGACAGGACTGGTGAATTTTGGTTCCGCTGACACGCTGGAGGCGATCTCAGCCACGGTTTGCGCCGGATCTTTGAGCGCTGCCGCTCCGCCCTGCTGCCCGGCGGACTGCGCATCACCAGCAATGGGGTTGCCGCCATCATCGGTAGAGACGAAATAGTTGTACCACTTCTTCATGGTGTGCCCCCGTGCCGTAATCCCTTCCAGCAACCTGCGTTAAGCGTTCCCGTCCTTCAGTCCCGGCAAACAGTCCCAGTAAACCCAGGGATTGCCGCCGCTAAAGTCCTGGCTTTAGGAGAAAATACCCGTGAGGAAAATATGTGCGCTGATCTGGATTGGAAAAGTACTTCTGAACCGCGGGTCTTGTCAAATCCATACTCCGGCGCTCCTCCTGGGTGCTCCTCCCGCCGCAAAGATTATAGAAACGTAATCATCAGACACCAAGAACAAAACCACATGGACCGTGTTCATCTTTATTACAACTGGTGAATAGCGGGAAAGCAATTCAGCTACAATGAGCACTTTCACCGTTCAAAACGATGCTATTTTTGAACTGACAAATCCCAAACTCTGGATTATCTTGTGCCCGCCAAAACCCTTCCCACAGTCCTTAGCCAGGTGATTGAGGCCAAAACCGAGTATGATGTGCGGCTGCTGGCGCAGCAACTCGGCACGAACTATCGGTCACTGATGTACTGGATGCGCGGTGACCGGCATTTACCCGCGTATCTGCTGCCCAGAATCTGCACCATACTGGGCAATTACGAACCGTTGGACCTGCTGGAGAGCCAGGCCGGGCGGGTGGCGTTCAAGATTCCAGGTCCCAAGCAGACGTCAGAAGAGGAGTTCAAGGCGATCTGCAACCTGATTAAAGACGTAGGCGTCGCGCTGGAGAGCATCGCCAATACCGTGGCCGATGGAGTCGTTGAAGAGAACGAGCTGACGATCACGATCCCCAAGCTGGAAGCGGTAATCCAGGAATGCGCGTCATTGAAGTATTGGCTGGAGAATTATGCAAAAAGAAAAAAGAGGAAGAAATAGATAGGCGCACTCCATCCGGGCCGAAAGCATCGGTTGCGGATCGGGCCCCGCGAAATACGATGTGGCTGCTGGAGAAAAACGCAGCCGCATAACGTTATATTTTAGGGCGACCGTTAAGGTGACGGTCTTTTCCTTCTGCTGGCTTCTTGTGTTTCAGAAAAAACTTACTGCCCGCCCTTAGCCTGAATCTGCTTGTAGCCATCAGGAACTTTGAACAGGCCGGCGTCAACGGTGCTGGTAGAAACAGAAGTCACTTCCACGGTGGTGTCCATCAGTGATCCGGACGTGCCGCTGGGGGCCGGGTTTGGGCTGGATTTATCGTCCTGCTGCGCGCCGTCGTCTTTCTTTTTCTTTTTCCCAAAAAGTCCGCCAATACCCTTGGTCAGCGGGTTGCCGCCAGATTGTTTCTGGTCGTCATTGGAAGCCTGCGTCGCGCCTTGCTGGCCAGGCTGTCCGGCCATGCCCACGCTGACGAGTGAAAGCAAGGGCATGCCGTTCAAGTTTGCCGCGCTCTTGCGGTATTCCACCATGGCGGGCGTGATCTGCGGGTTTGCGCCCAGGACCGCTCCGGGGACCCAATCCAGTTCCTTGGCCATGCGCTGATAGAAGTGCTTTACTTCGTCATAGCCCTTCACCGGCGCGATCCACGCATCCGAGTTCACCCACATATTCGCCGTCTGGCCTTTGGCCTTGGGATCGTCGGAGGTCATTTCCATGTCGACGCGGACCTTCATTTCTTTTGCGGTGTAGTTCAGCAACTGTTTGGAGCCAGTGCCGGGCGTGACCGCGATCTTGGGGACGATTTTTACGTTGGCCTGCTCTTTATTGTGTTTTGCCTGCTGCTCCGCGGCTTTCCTGCGGGCTTCTTCCATCTGCGCGCGCATTTCGTCAAACGTCATTTCCGAATAGGTCTTCTTTTTGGTGTCGATGTGCGTGATCTTGCGGGCGTCAAGATCAATGATCTCGATCTGTCCCAGGCTGTCTTCCCGCCTCATCTTGTTGCCCTTGAAGCTAATGGTAGAGGTGGAACCCTGCGTGGCCTGACGAGCGTCTTTGCTGAATACTCCAACAAACTTCATGGCGCCTGCCGCCGCGCCTCCGGTGATCTTGCTGGTCTCGGTGTATTGGAAATCGGCAAAACAGGATGTGGAGAGAGAAAACAGCATTGCACCGGCAAGCGTGCCTGCCATGGCGCGTTTCCAATCGACTCGTTTCATGAATTACCCCCAGGCGGAATGAAACGATTATAGCTGGCAAAATGGTGATGAAAAGATACGCGATACGCGCATCATTCAGAGTTTTTGCTGCACAGAGCTTTTGATGCCGGTCTAAACGCGGGATTTTTTTAAGACTGTGGCGACTGGAAATCAGGGTCTTCAGAGATATGCAGTATCTCTTCCAGTAAATCGAAACTTGTACCCTTGCCGCATCCTGGACATAGCGGGAAGGATGCTTGACGGCGCAGCCACAGATCGGGAGCGTCAGAACACAGTTCGTGTTCCGTGCGCCACATGCCGGAGGTTGGAACGGTTGCCCCGCTGCGGCAGACTAGCTCTCCGATTTTTTCCCACGGCCTACCCTGCTGCACAAATATTTCTCCAGAATCTGCAAAGATTCTTGATGTTATCGACCTGTATTAAGGCAACTGTAGAACCACCGTATGTAATTGAAAGGAAAAGACGAACAGAGTTGCTGGCAGCAGAGACTCGTAATTTTTTCCGGGAAATCGGGTGCTTCTGACATTACGCGCCCAGGTTGCCTGCTATCTCCTCAATATGGCCATAAATGTAGGCGGCGGTGCGGTCCAGAAGGTGCGAATAAAGTTTGAGCCCAGCTAAAAAAAGGGCCGCGCCAAACAGCAGTGGCAACCAGGGAAGTTGCCAAAAGAAAGCGATAAAAGCCACCACTCCCCACATGGACATGAGAGGAAGAATAACCAGCAGTGAGGCGAATCCGGCCGCGTTGGAGGCCATTTTTGAGTTCATCTGGCCTAACTCAATGCGTTTAGGCCAATGCACGGAGATCAGGTTTCCGGCCCCAAGCTGAAGAACCAGCACCGCCAAAAAACCCACCGTGACCGTTGCCACCTCCAAAAGCCCTACGTGCGAAATAGCCACCACGATCATGGCAACAACCAGGTAGAGCACAGTAAGAATGCCACCCTGGGTGAGGTTCTTAGCCAGCAGGACCTTACGCAGTGGCAGGGGAGAGAGCAGCCAGCGGCCAAAGCCTTCCTTGTCCATGCCAAAGGTGTTGTAGGCCATGTTGGACAAAGAGAGAAGCAGGAAGCCGGCAAGTCCGATCAGGAGTCCGGCAGGCTTTCCGGCAAAGGGCAGTTTGCGGGCAGATCCATTGAAAGCCAGCAGAAGAAAAATAATTGGCGGATAAATTAACTGCAGCAGCAGCCGGGAATTCTGCCGGAGATAATGCATCTCTTTTTCAATGATGGCGGAAGTAACGTCATCCATGGCAGGCAGCCGCCAGCCTGGGCGGACCCTGAGATCGCGGCGGACCTTATAGGTTTCCGCGTAAATCTCACCGCGAAAGACGGTATGGACCTGGCGGTACAGCACCAGAAAAGCAAGTCCTATAAAGAACAGCAGTCCCGCAACAGCCTGGAGTTCGGCTGCGCCTGAAAACAGGAAGGTTCGCGCGGCAAGCCCTGGAGGCAGAAACTCGCGCACCCAGGAAATCGCAGGCAGCGCCCACGGCGGCAGCTTAAAGGCCCGGCCATTGGCGGTCCATGCGCGGGTAGTGAACTGCAGCAGTTGTGGAAGCAGCAGCACCATGAGCGTAACAATAACCATGCGCTCACGGCCTTTGCGCGTGCTCTGGAAGCGCTCAAACAGGCCAACCATGATCCGGTTACACAGCAGGTTGAACAACGCGAACAGCACAAACGCAAGCGCCGCGGGCAGAGCAAGATCAGGCCGCGCGATGAGCACCGCCGTCCACATGCTGCCGAGACAGAGCAGACTGGCAACGGCGGCCGGATCAGAAAGGCCGTAGGCGAAGTGCAGCAGGAAATAAACCCGGAAAGAAATTGGATAGCGCGCAACTTCACGGAAGCTGAGTCCGGGAGAATAGCCTTCAAAGAGAATGGGCACCAACTGCCAGATAAGAAACAGGCCCAGCAATAACAGGTCAAGCAGATCAGGCCGGCCCGTCTGCAGCAGGCCATACGTTGCGCCAAAAAAAGTAGTGCAAAGCAGCAGGACGCCGCCGCTGCCAAGCACCAGCCACATAACCTGCATTCCCAACTCAGCACGGCGGTTGGGGCGGCGCAGGGAGTTTACAAAAAGCCGCCAGCGCAACAACAGCAGCAAGATGAAATGATTGTTAGATTCGGCTAAAGCCAGGAGAGCACCTCCGCATCCTGCTTGGCCCCGCCCACCACCTGAAGGAATATCTCTTCCAGGGTGAGCGGAGAATGGTCATGCCCGGCGATCTGCACGCCGGCGCGCAACTCTTCCAGTGATCCCGATGCGACGAGGCGTCCATTCTGGATAATGCCGATGTGCGAGCAGAGTCGTTCGACGACTTCCAAAACGTGAGAGGTGAGGAATACGGTGCCGCCGTGGGAGATAAAGCGCTGCAAAAGACGCTTGAGCGTGGTTGCGGCCACGGCATCAACGCCTTCAAAGGGTTCGTCAAGAAAAAGTATCTCCGGCCCATGGATCACGGCAGCGGCCAGCGCCGTCTTTTTCTTCATGCCGTGGGAGTAGTCGGCGACGAGCTTGTCCGCCGAGTCCTTCAAGTCCATGAATTCCAGCAGTTCAGTACTGCGCTCGGCGGCACGGGCGCGGTCGAGTCCATACATGCGCCCGACAAAATTGAGCAGCTGCGCGCCGGTGAGGCGCTCAAACAACGCTAACCCTTCTGGCACAACGCCGATGCGCCGCTTGATCTCGACACTGTCACGCTCCAGGTCGCGGCCAAGGATTGTGACCTCGCCGCTGGTGGGCCGCAGCAAGCCGGTGAGCATTTTGATGGTAGTGGATTTGCCCGCGCCGTTTGGCCCCAGAAAACCATAGAACTGTTGTTTTTCCACCGTGAGATTCAGATCATCAACGGCAACCAGAGGCCCAAAGGTGCGGCGCAGTGCGCGGGTTTGCAACACGATTTCAGCCACGGTAGGTTTCCAGGTCTTTACTATTTCCATATCCTCAATTTCCAGATGTCATTTTCAGATCTTTTCAATTCCAGATCTTTTTCAAAAAGAGGAGTGGAAAGAAGCAGTTTACCGCAGGCGTCGCATTTCCCAGGTGATAGGCCGGCCAATCGCCGAAAGGTGCTTGCGATTGCGGGCGGCATGGCGCGGCAAATGTGCGTCAAAAGAATATGCAGAGGGCTGCCGCGGTCCTATGATCTCAAAGTGCGCCAATCCGCAGTGTTCAAAAGTCCTTATGCGCCTGGATGGCGGCAGATTTTTTGGTTTCCCCACAAAAAACAAGACAATCGAAAATTTCTGGCTTTGCGCCAGTTGCGCCCGGCAATTCACGCTGCGGCAAATTGAAGGCCAGGTGGAAGTGCTGCGCAGAGACAGAAAAACCGCCTGAGCCTTACCCTGAAAATGGCCTGATTTTCTCGTGCAAAATCAGTGCTACAGCCAACCTGGCCCAGCGCCTGCCTTCGGGCTTTTCGCAAATCGTCCCACCGGAAATGTCACTTTCATTGAGGATGAGGGCAAATGCTCCAGGAGAACCTGAATTTAATGAACGGCGCAGATGGGGAGACAGGTGTTCCCGGATTGAAAGGGGTTGACCATGTCGGCATCAGCGTCCCCGATCTTTCCGCTGCGGTTGAGTTTTATACCCAGATGATCGGCGGCGTAGAGCTTTTTCGCGTAGGCCCACTGAACGCAGCGGATTTTCCCCGCACTCCGGACGGCCGGGATTGGACAGAGGCCCATCTGAATGTGCCGGGCGCAAAACTTTCAGTATCGACGCTCAAAATCGGGGCCAATCTGCTATTAGAGTTGATTCAATATGACCTCCCCCTTGACCGGAGAACGGTCCCGCCTCTGAACTCCGATTGGGGTTCACATCACGTGGCGCTGGCTGTGAGCGACATTGACCGCGCGACAAACTATCTTCGGGAAAGAGGGCTGCGGGTAATGGATGGTCCGGTGGCACTGGAGAGTGGACCGAGCGCCGGGGTGAAATGGGTGTACTTCCTTGATCCATGGGGAAACCAAATGGAGTTGATTGCGCGATAGGCCGGCGGCCATGGCCGGTCAGTATCCCCCGCATTCATGAGTTGGATTGATCTTTTGATCCATCCAACCACAGTCATCCAACCACAGTCATCGCCTTTGCGAATAAACCAAACTGGCAAGAGCCAGCTTTTATTTTGCCGTGATCGAGCCGACTCCGGCGAAGCGATTAACTGGGCAAGGGACAACAGTCCTCAATGAATGCTGATGGATTCTCCCTGGCGGGTTGCGGCCCTGCTGAAGGTAACGGTCTTTGTATTGGCGTCGTACTTCCAGCCCGCGACGTCTTCTTTGCCTGCGCTCACGGTTGTTGGCTGGCGCTCAATTCCGAAAACCTGAATCTGCATGTCTTTCCACCACGGCGTGTATGCGCCTTCTTCCGCTCCAATGGTTACAGTGACCGCTTGCTGCGTCACGCTGCAAGTGAACTGGCGGCGCGAATATTCACCGCGCAGGTAAGCGAAAGTGTGGCCGTCATCCATGTAGAGCGAACCGCTGCAATCCTGGCCGGGATAGACGCGCAGTTCGAGCGGTCCCTGTGGAACTTCGTCAGCATTCTGAATGACGGGCTGCTGAGGAACAATAGCCCCAGCGCGCACATACACCGGAATTGTATCCAGAGCGGGATTTACCCTGAGCGGCTGGGTCCCATCCACGCGTTGGCCTGTCCAATAGTCAAACCAGCCGGCGGTGGGCAACACTACCTCATATGAGTCTGGGCCGTCATGCACTTTTGGCGCTACCAGCATGTCCCGGCCAAAAAGAAATTCGTCCAGCCCGCCTCCAATCGCGGGAGGAAGGCTGGGATATTCCAGGAACAGTGGCCGCATGAGCGGCAGACCTGTACGCGTTGTTTCTTCAACCGCCGTATAGATATACGGAAGCAGCCGGTACCGGAGCTCAATGTATTTCTTCCGGATGCTCTCATGCTGCGGGCCGTCAACCCATGGCTCACGCGGCGGAGGC
>DATBCN010000651.1:0-9206 GCA_036270475.1 Candidatus Angelobacter sp.
GCCACTTCATCGGGTGACATGTGATAGGACTTCAGACGTTCCGGTTTCAAATTGACCACGATGCTTCGCGCGTTGCCGCCGAAGGGCGGCGGCGCGGACACGCCGGGCAATGTTGAGAGCAATGGCCGCACGCGATTGAGCGCGGCGTCTTGCATTTCCGTGATCGAACGCGTGTCGCTTAAAAAAACCAGGTATCCAGTTGGCACGCTGCCGGTATCAAAGCGCGTGATGAGCGGTGGCACCGTGCCGGGCGGCATAAACGACCGCGCGCGATTCACGTATGCGACCGTTTCAGCCATCGCCTGTGACATGTCCGTGCCCGGATGGAACTGGAGTTTCATCAATGCCGCACCTTGAGTGGATTTCGATTCCACGTGCTCAATCCCGGTGAGGTATAGAAAGTGATACTCAAAAAAATAGACTAGATAACCTTCCATCTGCGCTGGGTCCATTCCCCCATAAGCCTGCGCTACATAGATTGTTGGAAGATTGAACTCCGGAAAAATGTCCTTGGGCATTTGCAACCATGCCAGCGTTGAAGCAAGCGCTATGGCAATCACCATGACAACAACGGTTAGTGGACGGCGAAGGGCTGTTTGGGGGAGGTTCACAAAAGTTAAAGTTAGAATTCGGGCGGAGTGTAGCATGGCAATATTGTTGCTGCAATGTTAATCAGAATAGTTTAGGGAATTCGTAAATTGAGACTTCCCATAACGGCAACAATAGCTGCTAAGACGATACTTGACGAACACTATCCTCTAAGGTACATAGCTTATTTTTAAATAGCGATGGGATGTGTTGTCGGGTAGCTAAAACTATTAATCCGCAACAGAGAGGAAGTGTGCATGGTAACAACATTTGCCAGCGGCAAACCTATTATTAGTCCTAAGATTAGAACTAATAAAATCTTGGATACACGCCAATTAGCTATATTCATCCATCTAGGCCACTGGATCGCAGTGGCAGTATTCGTATTTCAAAATGACGCTTTTTATTGATGCGAGTTCCATTTTGGTACTTCGTTATTACTTTGGTTTGCATATAAAGCAAACATTTCTTTGTAATAGATGACATGTAGCTTTTAATTACTCCGCCGATCAAAATAAGTCTAGAAAGCTACTCGATAAATTAGAGTTCTCTAATTTTTAGAGTTACTGCTTGCGGAGGTTCTTTGAGCCGTACTCATTACGAATCGCAAAAAAAAGCAGCGCAACAATCAGGCCAAAAAATCCTTCTTGTCGATGATTCTAGTACCACTCTGCTGATTGAAGAGATGATGCTCCGGGAGCACACACACTATAAGTTGGTGCTGGCTCGGGACGGCGAAGAAGCGGTTGAAAAGGCGATTGCCGAACAGCCGGACCTGGTCCTGATGGATGTGGTCATGCCGAGAATGAATGGGTTTGAGGCCTGCCGCGAGATGCGGAAGCATGAGCCCCTGCGAAGAGTTCCCATCATCATGGTCACCAGCCGCGGCGAACCGTGCAACGTGGAACAAGGATTTGAAAGCGGTTGCAACGACTATGTCACCAAACCAATCAATGGCGCCGAACTCGTTGAAATAGTCAATGGCTATCTGGTGGCCAAAGGATAGAACGAATGATTTCTAATCCAGAATCGTCATGGAATCCAAAAATTTTGTCGCGGGCAGACCTGGCCGGCCTGGAGCGGGACTTGGGACAGCTCTCGTTACGGTACATGAGGCAAACCGTGGAACTTCCCCTGCACCACAAAGACCAGGCGGTAGTGGCCAAGCTTTACTCCGCGGTGAAGGCGCTGCAACAGGCGGTGAGAGAAGGCGTGGTTGCGGACGCCATTTTTGAGATTGGTTCAAACCTGATCGGCTGTGAGCAAGTAGCGCTGCTGGTTAAGTGCCAACAGAAGGGCGGCGTGGCTTTTATCGGCTCTGACGGGTTCAATCCCAAGCAGCTTGAGCCGATAAGGCGCAACGCAAAACGAATCATTGAAGAAGCTCCCGCCGATTCAATCTACATCAAAACCGGGGCGCAAGACCGGTCCTTTCTGTCGTCCCTTGGTATCACCGCCCGCATACCCTTGCGGCTGGATAGCGCGATGAAAGGGGCCATCGTTTTATTCGACCTGCTCCCGCAACGCAATGGCCTGGATTCAGGAGACCAGGAATTGTTGAAACTACTTTGTGCCTATGCCGGGCCTTGTCTGGCGGCCAACAAAATACAGCACCAGGAGATCTTTGTATGAGTGCAAAAATGTCGGCCGCTATCGAAACTGGGGAGTTCACAAAGGCATTGCCCGGCAAGGAAATCTATCTGCATCCGGGACAGATGTATGTTTCAAGGGAGCCCATCCATATCTCCATGATTCTGGGGTCCTGCGCGGGGGTTTGCCTTTACGACCGTCACCAGGCAATTGGCGGGGCAACACATTACATGTTGCCGCAATGGGACGGATCAGGAACACCTTCCACTCGTTATGGGGATGTAGCGCTTGATGTGTTGTTCAAGCAGTTCCAGGCCCATGGAAGCAGGCCCAGCGACCTTGAAGCCACGGTTTGCGGAGGCGCGTGCATGTTTGAGGTTTTTCGCTCCGAAGATGGCAGCGGGGACCACATTGGTTCGCGCAATATCAACATGGCCTTCCAGACCTTCTCCCGGCTTGGGATCGTCATTGCCGCCAGGGACACCGGCGGTATAAACGGCCGCAAAATCAAAATGCAAACTGACACCGGTTCGGTGGCGGTTGCAATGATCAGGAACTCCTAATGGAAATTCAACGCGACCTAATTTTGAAAAATTTTCTGATTGAGTCCGAAGAAGGCCTCAGCCTGATGGAACAGTCCATTCTGGAGCTCGAGCTTCATTCCAGCGATAGCGAAGCGATTCAAGGCATCTTCCGTGTCGTCCATACCATGAAAGGCAATGCCAGCCTTTTAGAGATCGAAGGGCTTCTGGCTTTTACTCACAATGCGGAAGACCTGCTGGACGATCTTCGAAACGGCAAGCTGTCCGTCACACCCGATATTATTGCGCTGCTGCTCGATCTGGTGGACGCTCTTCGCCAGATGGTAGCTGCCGCGGGTCGGGGCAAAGACGAGATTAGTCCCAGCGCGAAGGAAATCCTGGCAAGAATTTCCAACTATATAAAGGTGGACGGAAAGGCCGAGAAAGGTTCGGAGCATGCCAGGGACAACCAGGGCCAGCTTTCCAACCTTGAAACCGCGCCTGCCGCTGGTGAAGCTGCACACACAGCGGCGCGCACGCTACGCGTTGATGTGGAAAAGCTGGATCGGCTGCTGGATCTGGCGGGTGAACTTACAATCGCGCGCGGACGCGTGGCCCAGATGTTGCAAGCTAAAGCAGAAATCAACCTTGAGGAGCTGCGCGACGCGCACAGCTTCGCCGATACCCTGCATTATGAGCTTCAGGACACCATTCTGAAAGTACGAATGGTGCCGGTGGGGCCGCTATTCCATCAGTACAACCGTACCGTGCGCGATATGGCAAAGTCCCTGGGCAAGATGGCCCAGCTTCGCATTGAAGGAGAAGACATTGAGGTTGATACCTCGGTTGTCGAATATCTCAAGGACCCGTTGTTGCACATGATCCGCAACGCCCTGGACCATGGCATTGAACCACCCGCCAAGCGCAAAAAACGTGGTAAGCCCCAGACCGGGACCATCACGGTCCGCGCTGCCCGCGAAGGCGCAAACATCGTTATTGAGGTTGCCGATGACGGCGCTGGATTAGACAAACAAAAAATCATTGAAGTGGCCCAGAAAAAAGGGCTGATTGCCGAGCCGCAAAAACTACCAGAGCAGGAGATCTACCAATTGATCTTCGAGCCTGGTTTCACCACCGCCACCCAGGTCAGCGATATGTCCGGACGCGGAGTTGGCATGGATGTGGTCCGGCGCAACATCCAGGTATTACGCGGAAGTGTGCATGCTGCCAGCCAGCCGGGTGTGGGAACGACGGTGCGGGTCCGGATGCCGCTCACACTGGCCATCATTGAAGGTTTCAGCGTAGGCGTGGGCCATGAAACCTATGTAATTCCGGTTGACCAGGTGATTGAGTGCGTGGATTTGCCGAAAGAAGACCAGGAAAACGCTCGCAGGGACGGGGTGCTGCAACTGCGCAACGAGCCGCTCCCGTTCATTTATTTAAAAGACCATTTCGGGCTGCCGGGAGAGCGCGGCGCTAGGCAAACAGTGGTGGTGGTGCAACATGAGACCAACCGAGCGGGCCTGGCTGTGAATGAGCTCTATGGGGCAACCCAGACCGTCATCAAGCCCCTGCCAGCCATCTTCAAGGATGTTCCCGGACTATCGGGTTCAGCAATCCTGGGCAATGGCCAGGTAGCGCTGATCTTGGATATCCCGGCGCTGATCCGCGATTTCCGTATGCAGGAAGCGCACACAGGTTAAGTTTTCAAAATACGCAAGACAGACTGATGTAAGAGAAAAAGATCAAATTTAAGGAAAGATTAAATGAACATTTCGATCGCAAACCTTTCAGTAGGCAAACGGCTTTTCTTGGGCTTTGGCCTTGTTCTGGCCCTCACCGCAGGCATTGGTTTAATTGGCTGGAACTACACCCATACCATGGCCAATGAGTTTGACAGCCTGTACACGGATAATCTTCAGTCAGCCGTGCATCTTTCAAACGCAGAGCGGGGGTTGTGGGAGCTTCGCTTCGGCATCGCCAACTATGAAGGTTGGAATGTAACGGATCGCGCCAAGATTCGGGCCGAGGAAACCAAATGGATGAGCCAAATCGCGGAAAATATGAAAGCTTACAGCCAAGGCAACCGGACGAAGGCAGAGAAAGAGACCTATGCAGAGTTTGACGACTGGTACACCAAATACCTGGGAGCGCGTCCGCATTGGTTTGAACTGATCGATCAGGGAAAACATGACGAAGCACATGAATACCGCGCGTTGACGACCAATACTTTTGCTCCCAATGCAGTCAAGACCCTGGCCAAGCTGATCGCCATCCAAAATGACCTGGGCGATCAGAAGCGCGCCCAGGTAACTGCGGAAGCCAATTCGTCGCTGCAGATGATCCGGCTCCTGCTGTTCCTGGCCATAGTAGCGGGCCTGACGATGGCATTCATCGCCACGCGCAGCGTGACTATGCCTGTGACCGCGCTGGCTGCGCACCTTTCAGAGCTGGCGGCAGGCGGCGGTGACATGACCAAACGGATGGCTGTGAGTTCTACGGACGAAGTCGGCCAGATGGGCGCCTCCCTGAATACGTTTTTAGAAAAACTGGAGAGGATCATCATCGATGTGAAAGGCGGGGCGAGCGCCATTGCGGTTGCAGCGCAGCAGGTGGCTTCGTCTTCCTCGTCGCTGTCTCAGGGGACGAGCGAGCAGGCCGCTTCAGCGGAAGAGACAACCAGCAGCCTGGAAGAGATGAGCGCCTCGATCCAGCAGAACTCTGAGAACAGCCGCCAGATGGAACAGGTGGCAGCCAAGGGCGCTCGCGAGGCGGAAGAGAGCGGCAAGGCCGTGAATCACACGGTGGATGCAATGAAGTCGATCACGGAGAAGATTGACATTGTTGATGAGATTGCCTATCAAACCAATCTGCTGGCCCTGAATGCAGCCATTGAGGCGGCGCGCGCCGGAGAGCATGGCAAGGGCTTTGCCGTGGTGGCTACCGAAGTCCGAAAGCTGGCCGAACGCAGCCAGGCAGCGGCCAAGGAGATCAGTTCGCTGGCCACGGATAGCGTCAAGGTGGCGGAGAACTCCGGCAAGCTTCTGGATGAGCTGGTTCCGTCCATCAAGAAGACCGCGGAACTGGTGCAGGAAGTGGCAGCGGCCTCTCGCGAGCAATCCTCCGGAGTAGCACAGATCAACAAAGCCATGGCCCAGGTAGACCAGGTGACACAGCGCAACGCTTCTTCCGCGGAAGAGCTCTCAAGCACTGCGGAAGAACTGGCGTCGCAATCAGAAGCGTTGCTGCAACTGATGAACTATTTCAAGGTGAGTGGCGACTCGGGCGTTTCCTTCCTGCCCAAAGCGCGGCCAAAGCCGGTCTGGCATGAATCCGATCCGCGGCACAAAGCCATGCATGCGAGCGCAGGAGCGGGCAACGCGAACGGCAAGGCCGAGGCGGACACAATGAGCTTTTCACGTTTCTAGAGGAGAAACCCCATGGATACCGCCATAAAGGAAGCTATAGAACAACAGCAGTATTTGACCTTTGTCCTGGCGAATGAGGAGTGCGCCATTAGCATCCTCAAAGTAAGGGAGATCATTGAGCATGAGACGATCACGACCGTGCCTAGGATGGCCCCCTGGATGCAGGGAGTCATTAACTTGCGCGGCTCGGTAGTACCGGTCGTCGCCCTGGCGGCAAAGTTCGGTATGGAACAGAGGCCGGTGGGAAAGACGACCTGCATCGTGATCGTGGAAGCACAGTTTGAGGACCAGCAAACAACTGTGGGACTGATCGTGGATGCCGTGAGTCAGGTGATGGAACTCGCGGACGATGACATTCAGCCGGTGCCGGATTTTGGAACCAGCGTCAAGATGGATTACCTGATAGGAATGGCGCAGTCAGGCAGGAAGTTCGCTCTCCTGCTTGATGTGGACAAGGTGCTGACCACGGAAGAACTGCACGACTTAAGCGTGGTTGCAAGCTCCATGAAAAGCCCTGGGACGGATGAATTCACCGGAGAGGAACCACCCATGTCCAACTCCATGGAGATTGGCTAGAACCTGGATCATGTAAATCAGTGGTCCATAATTTTTTGAGAAAGAAAATGATAGAAGACCAAGCCCCCATGCCGAAATCTGGCAGCAAGAAGATACTGCTGGTTGATGATTCATCCACTTCGCGCATGACCTCCAGGATGCTCCTTGCCGGTCATGAATCCTATGTAGTTACCAGCGCTTGTGATGGCGAGGAAGGAGTGGAGAAGGCCATTGCTGAAGTCCCCAACCTGATCCTGATGGATATTGAAATGCCGCGGATGAATGGAATTGAGGCATGCAAGCTGCTGCGGCAGAATGAAATAACAAAGAATATTCCCATCGTCCTGCTGACGATGCGCGGTGAAGAGCCGTTCGTGCGTCAAGCTTATGCCAACGGTTGCAGCGACTTTCTGACCAAACCTGTGAACGAACTGAAGCTGGCTGCGGTAATAAGAAAATATCTCGGTTAGTGCTGAAAATGTATTCGGCGTGGGACCTCAGATTTTTTCGGCCCTGAAATGCCATGCGTTTTCTTGAAGGATCGTTTTCTTGAAGGATCATGGAGTCATGCAAG
Organism: Candidatus Angelobacter sp.; assembly: GCA_036270475.1. Lineage (GTDB taxonomy): Bacteria > Acidobacteriota > Terriglobia > Terriglobales > Acidobacteriaceae > Angelobacter. The sequence continues at coordinate 7,257 of DATBCN010000651.1, forward strand.
AGATGGATATCGATTCGAAACCGGCTGCAGCGCACGATGCCAGCCTTTTAGACTCCTCCGCGCGTTCTTATTTCCAGTTACTCTCAAGCGGGATCTCTGAAAGAGAGTTTCTGCGCCTGCGCGACCTTATCTATCGTGACGCGGGCATATGGCTCTCTCAGTCCAAAACCGCGCTGCTTGTCGGCCGGCTTGCCAAACGCCTTCGCCATCATGGCTTGAAATCGTTTAAGCAATATTATGATCTTGTCGCTAACTCTCCTGAAGAGCGCATTCAGATGCTGGATGCGCTCTCCACCAATGAGACCCGTTTCTTCCGCGAACCGCAACATTTCGAATTGCTGAAGTCCGTCATTTTCCCCAAGTGGGCCCAGGAAGTTGCCGCAGCCTGCCGCAGCCGTAAAATCCGGGTCTTAAGCGCCGGGTGCTCCACCGGCCAGGAACCCTACTCCCTGGCAATGGTCCTTCTTGATCACTTCCCTGCGGCTGCCGGATGGGAAATAGAAATCACCGCCACTGATCTCTCCACGCGGGCCCTGGAAATCGCCCGCGCCGGTATCTGGCCGGCGGCGAAAGCAGTTGAAATTCCTTCTCCTTTTCTCAAGGCATTTATGCTGAAAGGATTCGCCGACCAGGCTGGCAAGATGAGAGCGGGGCCGGAAATTCGCTCGATCGTCCAGTTTTTCCGCATGAATCTGAATGAACCGGCGTATCCATTGGCAGGCAAGTTCGATCTGATTTTTTGCAGGAACGTCCTGATCTATTTCGATTTGCGCAGCCGCGAGCGTGTGGTGCGCCGCTTGGCCAGCTTCCTTTCCCCGGATGGATATTTTTTCCTCGGGCACGCTGAAAGCCTGCACGCTATGAGCGACTGTTTGCGGACCGTCGTCCCTACCGTCTATATAGAAAAAGATGATGTCCCGAAAGATGCAAAACCATAACAGACCCTTTCCAATCCAGGTGCTGGTTGTAGATGACTCCGCGGTGGTGCGGCAGGTAGTGCATGCCATTCTTTCCCAGGAGCCTGATATGGCGGTTACCGTTGCGGCCGATCCCCTGATCGCGATGCAGAAAATGAAGCAATTGCGCCCGCATGTCATCATCCTGGATCTGGAGATGCCCAGAATGGACGGTCTCACCTTTCTTCGCAAGATCATGGCGGAAGATCCGGTCCCCACGCTGGTTTGCTCGGGAGTCGCAGCAAAAGGTGCTGAAAAAACACTTGTGGCGTTGGAGGAAGGTGCGCTGGGCATTATCACAAAGCCCAAGCTCGGAGTCGGGAATTTCCTTCACGAATCCGCGCTGATGCTGATTGACATGGTCCGCGCGGCCTCCCAGGCGACGGTGAAGCAGCGCGCGTCCCTGCGTAATTTTTCCAAGGCCCGCCCCGCAACTGCTTCAGCCTTCCATCCGCCAGCAGGGCCTCATGCCGGGACAATCGTTGCGATGGGCGCTTCAATCGGAGGAACAGAAGCGCTGGCGGAGGTGCTCACGGTTTTACCTTCCGATGCGCCGGGCATCGTTGTGGTCCAGCATATGCCCGAAATCTTCACCTCTGCGTTTGCCAGGCGGCTGAATGATCTGTGCCGGGTCGAGGTGAAGGAGGGCGCTGATGGCGATCAAGTCATCCGCGGGCGCGTCATCATCGCGCCGGGAAATCGCCATCTCGCAGTGGTCGCGCAGCGCGGAGCTTTCCATGTTGAATTGAGTGACGGGCCTTTGGTCTCGCGCCATCGTCCTAGTGTCGATGTCCTTTTCCGTTCTGTTGCTTATGCCGCCGGCCCAAACGCTCTGGGAATTATTCTGACGGGAATGGGAAATGATGGCGCATCCGGACTGCTGGCTATGAAGCGCGCCGGTAGCAGTACTATTGCTCAAGACGAAAAGAGCTGTGTTGTTTTTGGCATGCCCAAAGAAGCGATTTCCGCCGGAGCTGTTGACGCCGTTGAGCCA
>DATBCN010000652.1:0-2812 GCA_036270475.1 Candidatus Angelobacter sp.
TCTCGGAAGACTTGAAAATCACCATCCGGCGCGGCACAGGTACCCACTCATTCACTACCACCGAGTATTACAGCGGTGAGAACGCGCGCTCCGAAATGCAATTTGAATCGGGTGAAATCAAGGGCCATCACCGTGCCATGATCCGGCGGCGAGGAACGGACAGCATCCAGGTCTACGACGTTGATCTGGATGCGCACGAGTACGTCAGCTATCAGACAGATATGCACGGCCTTGCACAGGGGGTGAAATCGATTGCAACTAAACCCAGCGGCAAAACATTCATCATCCAGAGTGATACCGTGGATACTGGCGAACGGCAGGAGATTCTAGGCCAGATGGCGCGGCACTTGATCACCAAAGAAAAGCGCATCGCAGGCCCCGACAATTGTTATATGGGAAGTTCAGAGAGCAAGATGGATGGCTGGTACATTGACAGCGATGCGTTGCCGGCATGGAAGCACCATAGGAAAGAAAGCTATGCCACTTTGCTCGTATCAGTCAGGCGTTCCGGCGAAGAGCGCTGCTCCGACAAGATTGAAATACACCGTACCGGACTAAACCCTGGATTTCCACTGAAGCTGAAGACCACAACTACCAGCGAGTCATCCGGGCCTGGTGGCACGGCAAACACCTACACAAATGTTTCAGAGATGGAAGTAGTTGAGTTTTCGCGCGCGCCACTCAGTAATGAGCTATTTCAGGTTCCGGCAGATTTCAAAAAAGTAGACAAGATCGTCGATCCCACGCAACAGCCTTTGCGTCTGCAGGCGATGACATACTGGCAGCGATTCAAAGAAGGGCTGCACAACCTGTTTCGCTAGCCGCGCGAGGGGGCGGCTATTTTGCCGGGCCAGTCCATCCATACAGTTTGGCTGCATTGTCATGCAGCACCATGTGGGCGAGTTCAAGCGCGCGTTCGCGGGTAATCTCTCCATCTTGCATCATCCCCGTCAGGGCGATGGCGAGGGCCTCACGGGAGGATTGTGTTGCTTGCCAGCCCACCTCTTCCCAACTGATTTCCGGCGTGTTGAAGTAAAGATCGGTCCCAAACATGGCTTTTTCCGGATACCATTCCAGCAGGTCGCGAATGGTGTCACTCAACCGCCGGGTGGAAATCAGCCACGTCTGTTCAGAAAAATCAGCATAGACGTTGGGCTTCATCAACAGGTAATTCACATACTTGGTAAAGGCGCCCGCGCCGGCATGGAGCAGAACAAAATTTGTTTTGCGCAGGGAAGCATCATTCAGCACCGAATCAAGCAGCGCCGGGTTCGATCCCATGAGCATGAAATAGCTGCCGCATCCGCCGCCGGTATGTATGTGGACCGGCAAGCCCAGCCGGCCTGCCTCGCGGGAGATGTAACGGAACAAATAGTTTTGCAGCCGCGTGTAGTCAGGTTTGAGAGGCACGTCGCCTTTTACAAAGTGAGCATAGACCTGCTGCACGGATTCCAGCGGCTCAACCGGACCGAAATCGAGCGAGCGCAGATAGGCCGCCTCAAACTTAACCGCGACCACGCCATTCTTCTTCTGCTGCTCCAGCACCGGCGTGATCACCTTTGTGGTGTACTCCTGAAGCGTTGGCGGTAGAGATTCCCGGTTAATTTCTTTCATATACCGGCGCAGCAACATGGTTTCACGCTGGAAAAAGAATTTACGGTCGGGAGTTTCACTGGCGATGCTGGAATTCTTAAGAGGAAACATCAGCGCGTCAACAAAAGAGACCCAGCGGAAGCGGGGCGGTTGCAGGCCGCGGCCCATGGCCACTCGGTTTGCCAGTTCAGTTTCTATGCCCAGTTGGTCCAGCACCCAGTTGGGAAAATTGTCTCCCTGCTCCTGCATGATCTTCTGTTTGGCCTGCAGCAGCTCGCGCACGTGCTCGGGAGCGCGGTCATTGTAGGGATAGTTATAGAGCGCCTTCCAGGCGGCAAGATATTGGGGGTTTTCCGGGCGGGAGACGGTAGTGGGATCGTTTGGTTCCAGGGGATCGCAGGGCAGGGCGTCAAAATCGTCGTCCTTCTCGCCCGGGGAGACCACTTTCGGCGGATGAGAATGGTTGTCGATGGCCTTGATCTTGTTTATTTCCGCCAGCAACTGGGGGTCTGGGACCTGGGCGAACGCGTGGCACGGGTACAACAGGAACAGCAGGCAGAATGCGAGCGGAAGATTCTTGAGCATCGAGCCACCCCTTTTTGACTTGTCTGGAAACTGTTGCGCAAAAGAGTAACCCGCTGGAGACATTTGTGCAAAGGGGGCTGATAAGGGGGCGGACGTTCCTGCTGGTTGCCGGATTTCCCAAGCGATCAGCCTGAGCTGCCAGACTGAGCTTCCCGACAAAAAAAGCGGTGCGTGAGTGAAATTCGAGGTGAATGTTGCCCATTGGGTGGTGCATTTGATCCAAAAAAATTCCTATTCGGCTAGTGGCGGGTCAGGGGCCGCTTTTTTGCGCGCTCCGCTGCGTTGCGTCCCAGCAAGCCAAAATCGGGCTTCCACCCCAACACGCGAAAACCGCGCGTGCTGGGGACCCCGGGCCTGCGGCGCAAGGAATCATTCTGGCGGCAGCCTGTACGGCACGACTGCGCAGCCCTCGCGCGCTGCGCTTGCATCGGGCTAAGCGCTAAAGCCACCCCAGCAAGCCAAAGTCGGGCTCGCCGGGGACCCCGGTCAAGTCGTGCCCTGACACTTGTCTGGTGGATTGAAGCGCGTGAGGAATAGTGAATCGAATCCCACTCTTTCCCAGAAGTTGAAAAAACAAGAGCCAACTTCTGGGAAAGGATGGGGCATCATGCGAGATTAATCCCCAAAAAACCCC
>DATBCN010000653.1:0-1540 GCA_036270475.1 Candidatus Angelobacter sp.
TATCCGCCGGCTGGCCGAATTTGAACGCGAACCAAACGCGGTGACCGCCACGGAAGAGGACATCATCCGCCATGGCTTTGGTCCGGCGCCAAAATACCGCTGCCTGATTGCTGAATGGGACGGCAGGCCTGCGGGCTTCGCTCTTTTTCATTACAACTTTTCTACATGGCGCGGGCAGCCGGGGCTCTACCTGGAAGACCTTTTTGTGCTGGTGGAGATGCGCGGCAAAGGCATTGGCAAAGCGCTGCTGCAAAGGCTGGCCCAGATTGCGTTGGAAGAAAACTGCTACGGACTGCGCTGGATGGTGCTGGAATGGAACACGCCCGCGTTGAAGTTTTACGATTCTCTTGGCGCGGAGCTATTGGGTGAATGGGAAACAATGCTGGTGCGTGGCGACGCGCTCGCCCGCCTTGCCCATGGCAGTGAAGCCTCAGCCATGCCTTCCGCCAAATCATCGCAGAGTGGTTCCCGCGAATGAAGCCACGCATCATTGGCGCTGGTCTTGCCGGATGTGAAGCCGCGTGGCAGTGCGCGCAGCGCGGACTTGAAGTCGAACTCTACGAGATGCGTCCGGTAAAATCCACGCCTGCCCACCAGACAGATAAGTTCGCCGAGTTGGTTTGCTCCAACTCGCTCAAATCAGAAAGTGAAAACACGGCGCCATGGCTGCTCAAGGAAGAGATGCGCCGTGTGGGCTCGCTACTCTTGCGGATCGCACAAGAAACTAGCGTCCCTGCAGGTCACGCTCTGGCAGTCGACCGGGAAGCTTTCGCGGCCAAAGTCACCGATGCAATTGCGGCTGAGCCGAATATCAAAATCATCCGCCAGGAAGTTACCCAGATCAAAGAAGATGACGATCTCACGGTGATCGCAACCGGCCCGCTGACATCGGACGCTCTCTCCATGGAGATCGCGCGCCTTTCCGGCAGCAACCATCTATTCTTCTACGATTCCATCAGCCCCATTGTTGAAGCCGACTCCATTGATATGAGCAAGGTCTACATGGCGGCGCGCTATGGCAAGGGCACGGCGGACTACATCAACTGTCCTTTCACCAAAGACGAGTATGACCGTTTTTATGACGCGCTCATTGCCGCCGAATCCGTGGAGGCGCACGACTGGGAAAACCTGAATTACTTTGAAGGCTGCCTGCCGATTGAAGAGATTGCCCGCCGTGGCCGGGACACTCTCCGCTTTGGCCCGATGAAACCCGTGGGGCTTGACGATCCCCGCACCGGGAAGTGGCCTTATGCTGTGGTGCAACTCCGTCAGGAAAATCTGCGGGCTGACTCTTACAACCTGGTCGGCTTCCAAAACCACCTGAAGTATGGCGACCAGGCGCGCGTACTAAGGCTGATACCCGGATTGGAAAACGCGAAGTTCCTGCGCTATGTGCGCAACGTTGATTCCCGCCAGCATTCCCATGGCAATCGACTCGGTATAGCCCTCCACGCCGGAAATCTGCCCAGCAAAGAATACGTTGGCATGCTGCTTCAGGTTCAATAATTCTGTAAGTAGCGTTGGCGCATGGATATAGGTG
>DATBCN010000654.1:0-2471 GCA_036270475.1 Candidatus Angelobacter sp.
TAACGATTCCAAAGCCACCAACGTTGACGCCGCGGTGAAAGCCCTGGAGTCATTTCCCGCCAACATCCACATTATTCTTGGCGGAAAAGACAAAGGCAGTGACTACACGGTGCTCAATCCGCTGCTGCGCGAGCGGGCCAAACGCGTATACCTGATCGGCGCAGCTTCCAACAAGATTGCCTCGCAGATACAGAATTCCACCGCCGTGGTCCGCTCCGGCACGCTGGAGCGCGCGGTGCGCCAGGCGTTTGAAGCGGCAACGTCCGGCGACGTGGTTCTGCTGGCCCCGGCATGCGCCAGCTTTGATCAGTTTGAAAACTATGAGCATCGCGGACGCGTCTTTAAAGACCTTGTCCGCGCGCTTACTCCCGTGGCGACAGGAGACAGAAGCTAGTGGCAAAGCGCGTTGGCATTGATAAATGGATGTTCGGCTCAACCGTACTGCTGGTTGTGGCAGGCGTGCTCATGGTCTTTAGCGCGTCAGCGGTCATGGCCAGCGAGCGCTTCGGTTCGCCGTATCATTTTCTCTTTCGCCAACTGGGCTGGGCCGTTGCCGGACTGGCGGCCATGGCCGTGGCCATGAAGATGGATTACCGCCGCTGGAATAAACCGGCCATCGTTTTTGGTTTGCTGGGCGTAACGGCTGTGCTGCTGGTGGCGGTTTTCTTTCTGGATCGCTCGCACAATACGCACCGCTGGATCAAGCTGGGCAGCTTCATGTCATTCCAGCCGTCTGAGCTGGCCAAGCCCGCGCTGATTCTTTTTCTGGCGTTTTTTCTGGCCGAGCGGACCAAATCCATGGACGACTGGCGGCACACGCTGCTGCCCGCCGTCTTGCCGGTCTTTCTTTTTACCGCGCTCATCATGAAACAGCCTGACCTGGGGACGGCTCTGGTTTGCCTGGGCGTGACCGCCGCTATTCTTTACGCCGCCGGCATGCGGCTCAGATATTTTGCCGCCGGACTGGTCCCCATTGTGCCGGTGCTGGCTTACATGCTGATCTTTGTTCCCTGGCGGCTGGCGCGCATGGAGGTCTTTCTTCATCCTGAGCGCGATCCTCAGGGTATCGGCTTCCATATCAACCAGTCTCTGATTGCCGTTGGCACCGGCGGCATGACCGGCCTGGGGCTGATGGAAGGCAAGCAGAAACTTTTTTATCTGCCTGAGCCGCACACCGACTTTATTTTTGGCGTGATTTCAGAAGAGCTGGGACTGATTGGCGCGGTGCTGATCGCCGTGCTGTTTACCGTCTTTGCCTGGCGCGGCCTGCGGACGGCCCTGCGTGCCCGCGACAACTTTGGCCGCTACCTCGCCATCGGCGTCACCACGATGATCGTGGTGCAGGCCTTTTTCAATATCAGCGTGGTGCTGGCGCTGCTGCCGACCAAAGGAATTCCGCTGCCGTTTATCTCCTATGGCGGGTCAAGTCTGTTCGTGATGCTGGCCAGCGTGGGCGTTTTGCTGAATATAAGCCAGCAGACGGAGTAAGGGATGCGATGTTAACTTTGGGGACTTCTGGCCATTTTGATCTCCATTGCTGTCTCTATCGCCCTGATTGAGGTTAAACCGCCCAAACTTGAATGCTATACCCCCTCCCCCATTCGTCAACTAGGATTCTAAAGGATTTGCATGGCCCAATCCCCAGCCATCCCCAGGTTGCGGGCGTTTTTGGGGTTCCAATCATTCGATCTCCCGATCACCAGATAGGCGCGCTTTGCGCGCCTTGGGTTTAGCCAAGAGCTAATGGCTAAGTGCTAAAGCCCGCGTTCCTTCTACATAGCCCACCCGGGGGTAGCGCTTTTGTTGCAAACAAACATCAAACCCCAATTCGACCGAACGGTGATCGAACGGTCGAAGCCCTTTTTTCTTATGTTTTTGGGGTTGATTTCCGCTGAATCCCAGCCCTGATGGCTGTCAGCTTCTTTGTCAAAGACCGATCCGTGCATACACTCTAAAGTGTGCCCCATCATAGCGCGGATTTATGCGCGAATCAATAGCGAAATAGTACATGTCTGCCAGGGCCAATGCGGCGGTTTTGTTCTCTAGTCCGTCATTTTTATCTTGACCTTAGCGCCATCTGGCACATCTTTAATTTTATAGGCAAAACTGCCCTTGTAGGATATGTCCTCAGTTCCATAGACGCGATACAATTCTTTTCATTACCGGCCCACAACGCCTAGTGAAGTTCCGCAAATTGGACGCAATTCCTATCCGTTCCACTGTACCTGGAATGTGGCCATTTCACGCTTTTGCATAGGCGAACCCAGCAAGGTAAAGTTACCTGACGCTTTGAATCGTTTTTCTGCCTTGGACTTGATGACGCTCTGAATTCGATTCGTCAACTCTGCATAACGTTCAGCGTCTTGAGGAAGTGCAGGATGGCTGGATAAGTCAACCTCGCCTCGGTCAAATGCCTGCCGCCATCGCAAGAAGATCTCGGACTGCTCCTTAGCGTCGGCAAACTCGTCTGG
>DATBCN010000655.1:0-3140 GCA_036270475.1 Candidatus Angelobacter sp.
GTGAACCGAATCAACGAGCGGGAAGTTCGCAACGTATACAACGAGCGGGTCGAAAATCACTACAACGTGACCCGGGTCAGCTATAACGGCGGCAACGGCGGTGTGAACGAGCGTCCTACGTCGCGAGAAGAAGCGGCAGCGCGGGAGCGGCACGTCGGGCCGGTTCCGGCGCAGATGCAGCACTTTCAGGCGGCGCGGTCAAATCCGGAATTGCGGGCTTCGCAAAACCATGGCAAGCCGCCGATTGCGGCTACTTCGCGGCCGGGATCGTTCAGCGGCGGTGGTGTGGTCGCGGCCCGTGCCGGAGGCAACTATAATCCGCCCGCGAACCGCGGTGGGAACGGCAACCGAGGCGGCAACAATACCAACCGGCCGCCGAATGCGGACACCCGCCCGGAAAACAATAACCGTGTGGAGAACAACAACCGCGCAGAAAACAACCCGAACCGGCCGCCCAACGCCAGCACGCGGACGGAGAACAACACCAACCGAGCGGAGAATAATCGGTCGTACGCTCACGCCAGCGAGGTGCCCAAGCACTCGGCGCCGGAAAACTCAAACGCCAATAGCAACGCAAAATATCAGCAGCAACAGCAGAAGTTGATTCAGAAGCAGAATCAGGAACATCAGCAGTTGCAGCAGCGTCAGGAGCAGGAGCATCAAAAACTGACGCAGCGGAATGCGCCTGCTCCCAGGCAGCAGCAGATGGAGCAGAAACACCAACAGCAGACACAGCAACTGGAGCAGAAGCACCAACAACAGCAACAGAAGGTCGAGCAGCATGCGCAGCCGCACCAGCAAGCGCCTCCCAAGCAGAGCCAGGACAAGAAGCCGCACTGACACTGATTGGCATCGGGTCCAAGCTCGATCGGTGGGATAGACCGGTGGCCGGAAGAAATTCCGGCCACTTTTTATTGCGCACGGACAGATTGCGGAATCGCCGGCTGGTTGAACGGCTGGCGACAGTTGAACGGCTGGCGACTTGACGCGGCGGGCCGTTTGCGTGGACGATAAAATGGGAATCAGCTATGAGACGAAAACTTTTCATTGCGGTTTTGCTGTTCGGCATCGGGTTTGCTTGCAGTCCATCCGCCCACAGCAATGGCGATACGCGCGCGCAGGATCCGGCAAAACCGAAGAGCGGCGATGAAGCTGCGCCCACGCAGCCGGCACCAAGCAAAAAGCTAACCATCGAAGTGACCGGCGGCGATAAAAATGTGGCGGTTGCCGACGCCAGCGTGTATTTGAAATTCAAAGAGCCGCGGACGCTGCGCAAGGACCGCAAGTACGCGCTAAACGTGAAAACCAATCGCGAGGGCGCCGCGCATATTCCGGATCCGCCGACGGGAAGCGTGTTGATTCAAGTGGTTGCGGAGGGCTGGAAGTCGTATGGAAAAGATTATGAACTGACGGATCCCGGTGCGGTGATCAAAATTCACTTGGAGCGCGCTACGAAGTGGTACTGAAAACAAAGGGTTAAAAGTTTGCATGGCAGCGGCGCGATGAAATCGAACAAAATGTTTTGGAGTGGATGCCCGGAAACAGTGCAAACCGCATCAGCTTGTTGTAATACAGGAAGTTAGGTACGAGAGAACCAGGTTTTTGCACAGAGTTATCCACACGAATGTTGAAAACTTTCACGCTGCAGAAATATTTTGTGAAAAGTTCGGCACGGAAGTTGCTTCGCGCAAATAAGAAACGGTTGCTGAAAAATCAGCACTTACTCTGCACAGCCGGGAAATTCTCAAATGGATGAGACGTTCGAAGGACGGTTCGCACAGGCACAATTATTGTGGGGCAACATTACTGCGCGTCCGATGCGATCGTTTCTGAGCATTTTGGCCATCACCATTCAGGTTTTTCTGGTGCTGATGATTGCGGGCTTAACGACGGGTGTAGTTTCGGAATGGGGCAAGCGCGTGGAAGGAGTGGGCGCCGATATCCTGGTGCAACCTCCTAACTCTTCGATGTTTCTGGCGTTTTCGCGTGCGGTGTTGCCGGAATCACTGGCCGACAAGATTGCCAAGTTGCCGGGTGTGGACGAAGTGGCTCCGACGTTGACACTGATGGATCAGAAACATTTTGTTTTGGTGTATGGAATTGACTATCAAAGGTTTAATGCGCTAAGCCGGGGATTTTTATTCCGCGCGGGCAAGCCGTTTGCTGGACCCAATGACGCCATCGCTGATGATATCGTGGCGCAGTCCAATCATTTAAAGGTCGGCGACAAAGTCGTGCTGCTGAATCACGAGTTCACGATTTGCGGCATCGTGGCTCATGGCAAGGGCGCGCGCTATTTTATTCCGCTGAAGACCGGCCAGGATATTGCCGGGGCCGACGAGCGGGTTTCCATGCTGTATGTGCGTAGCAAGGGCGATATTGAGGCCACCCGAGAGCAAATTATGGGTGCCGTTCCGGATATCGGCGTCAAGTCGGTGGCCGAATACACGACGCTGATGAATTCCTCCAACTTGCCAGAATTAAAACCGTTTATTCGCACCATGGTGGGGATTGGCATGGTGATCAGTTTTCTGGTGGTGCTGATGAACATGCACACCATGGTCATGGAGCGTACACGGGAGATCGGAATTTTGAAGGCTCTGGGGAGTTCGCGGCTGGATATCGTGAAATTGTTGCTGGGCGAAACTTTAGTGCTGGCGTTACTGGGCTGCTTGAGCGGAATTGCCGTGACCTTCCTGGTGGAAGCCACTTTGCGGGAAACGACGCCGACGTTACAGATTCTAATCACTCCCGGATGGCTGGGCGGAGCGCTGCTGTTGGCGCTGGCGGGCGCCGCATTGGGTGCGGTGTATCCGGCACTGCGCGCGGCCAGCCACGATCCGGTGGTCGCGCTGGCGTACGAATGATTTCCTTCCTCTGATTGCAAAATAATTTTTCTGGCAATGGTTGCCAGTTGCCATTCAACCTGATATTAAGATGGATCATCGACGGTCTCGAAAGCAGCTCGAGGTAGTCCCTACCGTTCCAGGAGTGGGCAAATGAAACGAACACTTTTTGTTCTGTTTGCAGTGGTGGCGTGCGCCGCCGGAACTTCGCAAGTGCGCGCACAATTTAATTTCAGGCCGATCAAGCGGCCGAATATCGCGAATATTTTCCACCCAGTAGTGGGAGCGGGCACC
>DATBCN010000656.1:0-7540 GCA_036270475.1 Candidatus Angelobacter sp.
CTGTCCTCGCCTGTACTTCACCCTGTCCACCACCTATCTGGGCGCCTGTCCTCGCTAACGAATTTTGCCGAATTTTTAGCATTCCGCGCTTTATCTTCGCCTGTACTTTGTCGGGTGCCATTGCTTCGGGTTATATTGCTCCAGGACCGGAGGGCTTGGGGCCAGAGTTTTTTGGTGGGCCAAAACAGGATGCTTGGATTTGGATTGTTTATTCGTGCTGAATGCGGGCACTGCGGACACATTCTGTGCCTGCAGTAGTTAACTGGCTAATTGTACAACGTCAGAATCACACGGCCTGCTGGTCTGTTCCGTTGCACCCGGCAAACTCATGGCGAAACGCGCTAACGCGTGACGGCTTCGCACACCTAGTTTGTTGAACATATTGGTAAGGTGAAACTTTACCGTGCGCTCGCTGATCCGCAACCTATGGCCGATTTCCTTGTTAGAAAGATTTCTCGAGAGCAGGCTCAGAATTATGAGCTCCTGAGGCGTGAGGACGCCAGGGGATGCAAACCCCATTCGTGCCTTATCTTCTAGCAACGGGGAAAAACCTTCAGCCGTTTGCACCGGCATCCATAACCGCCCGTCTCGAATGGCAGCCAAGGCGGGTCTAAATTGAGATTTCAGATCAGCATAATCAATGAATCCGTGGATGCCAGCCAGAAATAGGTGGCGTAGGTATAGGGGTGAGGTTACGTCTCCGATCACCAGAGTTCTGGCATTCTCGCGGAGTTCACTCACAAGGGACAATAGCTTGTGCTTTGTTGTTTCTTGGGACCCTTCCTCGGCGACTAGAATGAATCCGGATCCATGAGTTCGAACGACCTCGTCGCCTGTAGCCCTGAGCGCCAGGCTTGACGTCTGGGTTCCAGGCAATAGCCCCGTTAGATACCGCACGGCGAGCGGACTTTCGCAATAAAAGACAATTCGGAGTGGATGCTTCCAGCGCATTTCTGCCCCATTTCCTTCAGATGAAACCTTCTTCTTGTTCCGCCCGGGCGGGTTCCTTATTAAAGGCTGCGGATTTCATAACCTGCCCATCACGCCGGTAAACAACTCCCAAATTCCCAGCATCAGTGTGCGGAACCGGGAGTCGCCCAATTTTCTTCATGTGGATGCTCCTTTCGTCGCCATGAACAGACGCAGGTGAACCACGTGTAATTCAACTGCTTGTGTTCTAAACTACTAATTAACAACACCAGCAGTGGAGATTATATGGAGATGGTTATAACAACATCTAAGCTTAATTAAATTTTTTCAATGTTCGATTTCGTTTTGGGAAATTCCCGTTTTGGAAAATCAGGAAGCTTACTTCTTGTGATCATCTTAAGTTCAATGCTTTTTCCACCAAAGAGGTTGCTTGAGGCCACGGAGCCGGGCCTGATGCATGGCAAAAACTTTTTCAACTTGCAACCCTTCCCTCTTTACCGCCTCAACTACCTCGCGCATTAGTTCGGGATCGTATAGCGTGCCGTTGTCATTCAGGGAGAGTGTATCGCTCGCGTATAACAAATGATGTTCCGGGAAATAGACCATAAACTGGCGTTCGGTTGAGCCGCCACGAAGAGGATACAGCTCCATGCGGTTCTCGCCTTTTCCGATCTGCATTTTTCCCGAGACGATCCGCCATGCGGCGGCTTGGAAGATTCGGCAAGCTGATCAGGATGGAAGATATGCTTTCACGGCATCCCAAACGCGCAGACCTTGGCCTTCTTCGCTTTCGGCCAGCACAATTCCGGCTTTGCCGGCGTCAAGCTCAATGGCCTTGCGCCGCGCCTGCTCCAGTACTTCGCTCGAATCCTTGACGCTCTGCCGACGCCGAGCGCCATTCTCGTACCACTCAATGTAATAGGTGCCTTCGGCATGACGCTCCGGGCTGCCGTCCACCAGCACCCAATCTTGCTTCAGTTTATTGCTCTGCGTCTGCGCGGGCGCGAAGCGCCATTTGTCGGCAACTTTAATGTATTTGAGGATATTGACCCGGCAAGAATAACCTTTGTGGTTTTGCGGCTTGGGCACTTGGGTAATGCTCCTGCCTGTTTTTCAGCACGGAGAGGATATAGACGGGAAGGCATCTAAATACAAGAAATAATGGTATATGGCGGAGAGGGAGGGATTTGAACCCCCGATACCCGTTAAGGTATGTCCGCTTTCGAGGCGGATCGTTTCAACCACTCACGCACCTCTCCGCGCCGTGAAATTCCAGTGGTCTTGGGCACATTTTATCAGGTGCGGCGGCAGCGTGGGCAATCGCTTGCGACGTGGACAATCGCCTATTGGTGGCGCAAGGCCTCCGTAGGATCAACCTGCATGGCCCGGCGGGCCGGTACATAGCAGGCAAGCATGGCAACGGTGATGAGCAAAGCCGCCACAACGCAGAAAGTCAGCGGATCAGTCGGCTTCACGCCAAACAACATGCTGCCCATAAGACGAGTGAGACCCAGTGCGCCAGCCACGCCCAGACCAATGCCCACCAGCGTCATCTGTGCGCCGTCTTTCATCACCAGGCTTAGCACGTCCAGTTTCTGTGCGCCAAGGGCCATGCGTACGCCAATCTCCTTGGTGCGTTGACCCACCATATATGAGAGCACGCCGTAAATGCCGATACTGGCCAGCAGAAGCGCCAGTATCGCAAAGACGCCAAGAAGTGACATGGTGAAGCGCTTGCTGGAAATGGAGTCAGCCACAGCCTTTGCCATCTCCGATGGGTTGTGGATGACCAGCTCTGAATTGAATTCAAGTACGCGGCTGCGGACCGCGGCCAGATTAGTTGCGCCGGCCGATTTTTGGCGGACGAACACGTCTGTATTCAGCCCATGGCGCAGTAAATCCTTGTCCGATATCTGCGCAAAAGGCAGATAGAACTCGGCGCGCAGGGCGCCGGCTCCATCATTTGCCAGGCCCCATTGATTTACATGGCCGATCACGCCGATGATCTGCGGGTTCGGCGTCTTGTCCGTATCGGAGGGATTGGTATTGAAATCAAGGTATTGCCCGATTGGATTACTGTCAGGAAAATATTTGGCCGCCAGGCTCTCATCAATCACCACCACGGCGGAGGACTTCTCATTGTCGGCAGGGGTGAAAAACCGTCCGCGCTTCAACGGAATCTGCATCACCTTCAAATAATCCGGTTCCACCACATACTGGATGGCCATGGGAAGATCACTCAAGCGCGTGGGTTTGGGTTTGCCTACGAACCAGAAGTCGCTCTCATTGTCGCTTCCCATGGGATGTGCGCCGTCGTTGAACGACACAGCCTCAACTCCAGCGGCAGAGGCCACCTTGTCGTGAATCTGGCGGTAAGCAGCGCGGATGGCATCCGCCGACTGCGATTTGTAGGAAGCCGGACCTGAAGCCGCAAATGTGGTGACGTTTTGCGGATTAAATCCTGGATCAAGACCCCAGAGCTGCACCAGAGTGCGAATCATCAGCCCAGCTCCAATGAGCAGCACCAGTGCCATGGCCATTTCGCCCACAACAAAAACGGCCTGCGCGTTGCTGCGGGAGCCTGCCACCGCGCGCCCGGTTTCACTCAAGGTACCGCCCGCGCTGCCGCGCACGGCTTTCCAGGCCGGCGCCAGGCCAAAAACGATGCCTGCCAGCATGGAAATCGCAAGAGTAAACAACAGGACGCGCATATCAAGCCCAATGTCTTCCGCGCGCGGTAAGGTCCGCGGAACAGCGGCCAGAGCAGCAGCGGTGCCAAACTTTGCCAGGACCAAACCAAGCGCTCCTCCCATCAGGGCAAGCAGCACGCTTTCAGTCAGCAACTGGCGGATCACTCTTTGGTGTCCCGCTCCCAGCGCGATGCGGATGGCAAACTCATGTTGCCGGGCCGTGGATCTGGCCAGCAGAAGATTTGCGACGTTTACACAGGAGATCAATAGCACGAACGCGACAGCTCCCAGCAAAACCAGCAAAACAGGCTGCATTTCGCCGACCATCTCTTCCTTCAGCGACAGAATGTTGGCTTTTCTGTCCGTGTTGATGTCCGGGTAAGCGGCGGCCAGATCACGCGACACACGGGCCATATCTGCACGTGCCTGTTCCAGCGTGATGCCGGGCTTGAGGCGGCCAATGCCATCCAGACCCCAGCCGGAAGCGCGTCCGTTGTAAAACTTGGGCTCGTTGTATTCTCCCACAGGCGTATAGGCTTCAATGAGCGGCCCGCCGCGTTGAAAATTTTGTATGCGGAGATGAAAACTTGATGGCACAACGCCGACTATGGTGCGTCCCACGTCGTCAAGAATCAGGCGCTGTCCGATGATGTCTTTGCGCGAACCAAACTTACGTTTCCACAGCGCTTCTGTAATCATTACCACAGGGTTCGCGCCCAGTTGGTCTTCCTCTGGAGTAAAGGTCCGGCCCATCAAGGGATTGACGCCGAGAATCTCAAAAAATCCTGCCGAGATCATTTCACCGCTCAGGCGTTCAGGCTCTCCATGGCCGGAAAGATTGAAGCCGACTCCGCGGTATGCTGCCATGGAAGCAAACGTGGTGTTCATCTTCCGCCAGTCAATAAAGTTCGGATAGGAAATGGACCCGTTCTTAAAGTTGGGAATTTCCTGGAACATGGAAACAAGCTGCTGGGGATCATGGAAAGGCAGCGGGTTCAGCAATACGCCGTTCACCACGGAAAAGATCGCCGTGTTGGCGCCGATTCCGAGTGCCAGAGTCAGCACCGCAATCAGGGAAAATCCGGGAGACTTCGCGAGCACGCGTGCTCCATAACGAAGGTCTTGAGGCAGGGAAGTGAATACGCTGTCAGACATATAGAGTTTGGACTGAAATTGGCGTTACAGGTTAGCACGAGGGTTGTTGTCTTTTGCTGCGAAAGAACTCCTGCAGGACCGCGGAGCATTTCCCAGCCAACACGCCGCCAGTGATTTCCATTGTGTGATTCAGACCGGGATGATTAATGACCTGGAGCAGGGAACCGGCAGCTCCAGCCTTGGGATCGGAGGCGCCATACACAATTCGCGCAATGCGGGCGTGGATTAAAGCTCCGGCGCACATGGAACATGGCTCAATGGTTGCAACCATCGTGCAGCCGGTCAACCGATGGTTCCCGATTTTCGCAGCGGCCTGGCGCAATGCAACGATCTCAGCGTGCGCAGTGGGATCGTGCTCCAGCAGATTACGATTATGTCCCCGGCCAATGATCTTTCCGTCTTGAATGACTACGGCGCCAACAGGCACTTCTCCCGCGGCAGCAGCCATGCGGGCCTGTTCCAGGGCCAGCTCCATCCACGCGGCTTCATCTCCGGTGCGCGTCTCTGCCGCTTTTTTTTGAAGTTGAGTCATGGAGCGAGTTGCCAGCAGTCTCTCAAAAAAAATTCTACATGAGCAGCAGCTCTGCATATGTTTTATTTCCAGTCAACCCGGCGGGGTTTACCGGTCTCTAACCACTCATAAGGCGTCTAACCTGAGTGGACGCTGGCGGGGAAAACTCGCACCACAGCCCGAAGGGCACAGAAACGAAGGAGCAACGACATGAACAGGAAATTTATTTTGGCGATAATGCTTGCCTCCGGCATGGCATTTGCGCAGACAGGCAGCGCTGGCTCGACACCTGACCAGCAACAACAGCCCAGCCAGCAGCCCACCAGCCCCTCTACCTCGAGTCCATCAACCACTGACCAGAGCAATCAGAACGCCACCGCAACCAGCACCGGTGACCAGCAGGCTTCCCTGCGTGGCTGCCTCAAGCAGGCTGGCGGCAATTGGGTGCTTAACTCTGATAATGGCCAGAGCGTCAATCTGCAAGGTGATAGCTCCATGCTGAAGCCCCATGACGGACACCAGGTCCAGATCCAGGGATCGCGCGCCAGCGACGGCTCAATGCAGGTCAGCTCGATAAACATGATTTCCGATTCCTGCACCAGCAATCAGGCTTCCAGCGCAGCCCCTGCCGCCTCCGATGCCGCAGCCGCTTCAGCTCCGAGCGCCAGTGCTTCTAGCGCCGCGCCGAGCACGTCTTCTGCTGACCAGAGCGCCGCAGCGAACCAGGCGCCGCCCACTACTTCTGCTCCGACGACCGACGCCAACAACGCAAATGCACCCGCCGCAACTACCAGCAATCCTGCGGGCGCATCTTCTGAGAGCGCCAGCGCTCCGGTAAATCCGCCGGCGCAGACGCCCAGCACACCAAGCGCCAACGATAACGCTGCTGCAGCCAGCAGCGCACCCCCGGCCACCACGGCTGCTCCCAGCACCACGGACCAGAGCGCAGCCGCAGCTCCAAGCACCGCGACCGCACAGAACCCTCCGGCCAGCAGCACGACCGGAACTGACCAGAATGCCGCTCCTGCCGCCAGCGCTACCGCTGGCCAGAGTGCAGCTTCTGCCGACAAGAGCGCCGCGACGACCGCGGACGCAACTCCTGCTGAGGGACAAAAACTGCCCCAGACCGCTTCTCCGCTGCCGTTGCTTGGCCTGCTGGGTTTCGGTTCCGTGGCCGCGGGTTTCTTCAGCCGCAAAAAGAAATAACTAAAAAGAACAAAATCAATCTCAACTGCTGCCTGGATGCGGAAAACATCCAGGCAGTTTATTTTGGTGCTGCTTCGCGGACGTTATCGGCATTGTTAAAAAACTTTGTTGCGTCTAGGATTGATAGCTGTCTAACAAGCGCTTTGGAGGTACTTCCATGTCGATCCCGATTGAGGCGGTCAAGTTTGATATCTGCTGTGCGGCGCGGGCGTTGTATCGTGCCGGACTAAGCGCTGGCGTGGCGGGACATTTGAGCGTTGTGATCGGCGAGAACAGGATGCTGATGAACCGCTTCGGGCCTTCGTTTGGGACCCTTCGTCCGGTGGACATCTGCATTTTCGATTTCAACGGCAAAGTTCTGGAGCATGATCCGTCGGTTGACCCTTACGTGAATGACACGATTGCGCTGCATGCGGTCATTCATCGTTTAAATCCACAGATTACCGCCCTGGCGCACACGCATCCGCCCGCGGCCGTGAGCTGGGGAACGTTCCGCCGCCTTCCTGAAATTTATGATCAAGAAAGCTGCATACTGGCCGGCGATGTGGGTATTGTGGAAGAAGACTACACGGGAACGGCTGCGGGCGAAGACCGTGTGCGGCCGTTCGCCGAGGCGATTGCAAAATATCCGGCGGTGATTTTGCCGAACCACGGCGCACTCACCAGCGGCCCCAACATTCAAGTGGCGCTCACACGCATGATGCTGCTGGAAGGCATGTGCGCGCGGAACATCTCCGTGGCCGTGGCTGCTCAGGCCACAGGCCTGAAGCCGATAGCCATCAAGTTGGAGCACGCGCTGACGGCCAAGAAAGAAATCGCCGCAATGCCGGGGATTCCTGCGGTTTGGAAAGACACGTTGGAAAAATTGCAGAAAAGCGATCCTGAGTTGTTTGAGTACGGACCGCGTACAGCGGCAGCGGCGGACTAAGAGTTGTTCGTGGCGGGCTGTTGTTGCGTCATGCAATGGATCGCGCCCAGCCCCCAGATAAAATCGCCGCAGTGTATGCCAACGATTTCACGCGTAGGAAACACATCGGCAAGAATATTG
>DATBCN010000657.1:0-2895 GCA_036270475.1 Candidatus Angelobacter sp.
TGTTTCCCGGCCTCCGCGGCCTTGATGGACCACGGCACGTGCAAATGATTTGGCAGCGGATTGTAAACCGCCTCAATTTCGCTGTCGGCGAGCAACTCCTGGTAAGATCCGTACGCTTTCGTAATACCCAATTCCTTCGCGGCAGCCTTAGCTTTAGCCAGATCACGAGAAGCGATTGCGGCAACTTCGCTCCATTCGCCCTTCTGCATGCCGGGAATCACTTTGCGGGTGGCGATGGACGCCACTCCCAGCACTCCCCATTTCACTTTTCTATTCATCGCTCCGCCGTTTCTCTAAATCAATTTCAATTGCCGGCTCTCCAGCTCCAGCAGTTTCTTCTTAAGCGGCAGCCCTCCGCCAAATCCGGTGAGGCTGCCGTTGTTTCCGATCACCCGGTGGCACGGAATAATGATCGGAATAGGATTGGCGCCATTGGCAGCACCGACCGCGCGCACCGCTTTGGGGCGGCCAATCGACTCCGCTAATTCCTTGTAAGAAACCGTTTCGCCGTAGGGAATTTCCTGCAGCGCCATCCACACTTTTTTCTGAAAATCCGTTCCTTCCAGCTTCAATGGCAATTCAAAGCTCGTTCTTTGTCCGCCGAAATAGGCTTGCAATTGCCGAACGACTTCTTCAAACGCCGAGCGATCTTCCCGCCATTGCGGGTCAACTTCCCGTGCATGCCGGCCTGCCGAAAAACTGACCAGTTTTAATGCGGACTCCGATCCGGCCAGCAGCAGCAGCCCGATCGGACTTTCAAACCATGAATAATAAATGGACTTCACGCCGCCCTGCCTTCGCCGGTTTTTAATAAACCGACGTCAACCATTCAACCACACATGCACGCCGACCAGCACCACCACGCCGAACATCAACCAATAATGCCAACTGCGAATCAGCCCGCGGCCCGTTAATTTCGGCTCTTGCAGCTGCCATCCGATGATTGACTGCACCAGCAGGAACAGCAACCCCACCGTAGCCAGCCACAATCCCGTGGCGTTCATTCCAGCCAGACCGCCGGCCGCTTTCATCGGAACCACGGTGTGAATCACGCTGAGCACCACCAACAAATAGCCCAGCCAGTAATGCGGCCACATGCGTTTGAGGTATGACTTGCCAGCACTGAATTTGACCGTGCCCAGCCATTCGCTAATGCGATTGCGGCGCAGCAGATAGGGAGAAATAATTTCCCATCCAATCAAAATGAAGGCCACCCAGCCGGTAATGCTGGTGATGAACACGGCCCGCACGCTTTACTGAACCTTTACATAGGCGGTCAGAATCACGATTTGCTCGGCGGCAATGCTGCGGTCGGGGCACACGGTGCCGGTGACGTGGATGACTGCGGATTTGCGGATGTCGTCGCGACTGCCCATCACCATTTTCGTGTCCGACCCCGCTCGCACCACAACCTCGGTGCTGGTTCTGTTGTAGATCTCTTCCGTCTTCTTCTGTAATAGTTTACCGCGAACGGTGCCTTGCTGGTCGCCTTCCTCTACCTCAACCACCAGTTTTTGTCTTTCGTCTGGCTTCGCTTGTTGCAGATCCTTGACGCTGCCCGCCAACACCGTCATATAAGCCATTCGATGCGTCGCCATTCGCAGCGCGAATCCGGCCAGCATCGCCAGCAAAAGCAATGCCATCATGAGTTTCCAGGACACATACCCCGCAAGCTTGCTATTTTTTGTATTCATCGAACTTTCCTTCAGCACGGATCCTCAGCCCCAATTCGGGGTGGCTTCTCACACTCTGAAGTCGATACCAAGGTATAGAGTCAAATTAATTTCTTGGGCAACGCGCGGTAGCGTTCTTTGCCTTAGCCGCAAGTGGGCGGTGCGATTTCGCCGCGGGACAAATCGGAGCGGGAGTCTTTTTCAACTCGCGTAACGCCGATTGCACCTGTTTCGCCATTTTCCCCAGCGCGGTTATTTTTCCTTCGATGTTTTGCAACTTGCTTTCGGCCATGGCGACGATTTCTTGCAGTTCTTGCTGCTTTCGCGAAACCGGCCTGCCCCCAAGCGCCGAGTGCAGCGGCAGAAGTTCCTTCACTTCTTTCAGAGTAAAGCCTAGCCGCTGGCACCACTTGATGAACAGCAAGTGCTCCAGGTCTCTCTTTTCATAGCTGCGGTAACCGCCCGACGTGCGTTGTGGTGCGCGAAGAATGCGTCGCCGCTCATAGAAACGGATGGTCTGGATATTTACCTCGGCGCGGCGGGCCAGTTCGCCAATTCGCATGGCTTCCATCTTGAACCTTATACCATGGTATAAGCTCAAGATGTTTGCCTCCGGCTTAGCTGCTGCGACAGGTTTCTGCGAAATCTGGCTGGCAACGCGCCGAGTGTAGCGCCTCCGTTTTGCCGTCGCTTTCCCACGGTGCTAAACTGCATGGGGAAACTACATGACCGCCAAAACTTTGTATCAAAAGATTTGGGATAACCACCTGGTTTACGAAGAGCCGGGCAAGCCGTCTCTCCTCTACATCGACCGCCACCTGATTCATGAAGGCACCTCGCCGCAGGCTTTCTCTGGCCTGCGCGCCGAGGGCCGCAAAGTTCGCCGCCCCGATCTTACTTTTGCCGTGATGGACCACTCGGTGCCGACCAAAGACCGCTTGCTGCCCATCGTGGATCAAGACGCCAAAGCGCAATTCGACGCGCTGGAAAAAAACTGCAGGGAATCCGGCGTGCGGCTGTTCGACATGAACAGCAAAAATCAGGGCATCGTGCACATCATTGGTCCTGAACTTGGCATTACCCAGCCGGGACAAACCATCGTTTGCGGCGACAGCCACACTTCCACTCACGGCGCGTTTGGTACGCTGGCTTTTGGCATTGGCACCAGCGAAGTCGAGCACGTGCTCGCTACACAGTGCCTGGTGCAAGGTAAATCGAAAAC
>DATBCN010000658.1:0-4675 GCA_036270475.1 Candidatus Angelobacter sp.
AATTACAGCAAAATTCCTAATGACTTGACGCTGTCGTAGCGATTACAGCCGTGGCCGAAGCTTTTTCCAACGTGGGCCTATGGGCAAAAGCGTGCAGGATCGCGCTGATAACAGCGTAACCGCAGGCAATACCAAAGGCGAGTGAAAACAGAATGGTAAAGAGCACGGTGGAGGAAGCTAGTATTGGGTTCATGGTCCAATCTCTTTGATGGTCCTTTTCTTGCGCCGGTTGGTTCCGCCAGCTAGATGCATTTTCGGCAATAACGGCCCAAATGTCTGCATTACCGCCGTTGCTGCACCCTCGATATCTGGTAATGGTCTTTTGGTCATAAAATCGCATGGTCATAAAATCGCAAACGATTGAAGCCACAGGATCAACCTTTCCGTCCACGCAGTTCATTGACCTTCGGAACATGCCAACGATAAGATACGGAGTAGAGCTGTGCGCCGACCTTCCGGGACATGACTGTACCAGTTCCGTTTGATTTGTGAAGCGGCGGCAGCTTTTTCCGAACCAGGTTGATAAACATTTCATGGCAATCAGCAACATCACGGTGCGCGGCGCGCGCCAGCACAACTTAAAAAACATTTCGGTGGAGATCCCGCGCAACACCCTTACGGTGATCACGGGGCTGAGCGGCTCGGGCAAATCGTCGCTCGCATTTGACACGATTTATGCCGAAGGCCAGCGCCGTTACGTGGAAACGCTCTCCGCGTATGCGCGCCAGTTTCTCGACCAGATGGAGCGCCCTGACGTGGACTCCATTGACGGCCTCAGTCCGGCCATTTCCATTGAGCAGAAGACCACTTCGCGCAGTCCGCGCTCCACGGTGGGGACAATCACTGAGATTTACGACTATCTGCGCCTGCTCTATGCTTCGGTTGGCGTGCCGCACTGCCCGCAATGCGGCAAGCCCATCAGCCGCCAATCAGCGGACCAGATTGTGCAGCGCGTGATGCAGTTGAAAGCGGAAGACCGCGTGATGATCATGGCGCCGCTGGTCCGCGGACGAAAAGGCGAGTTCAAGGTTGAGCTGGCCAAGCTGGCGCAACATGGATTTGTCCGCGCGCGGATTGACGGCGAACTGCGCCACCTGGACGAAGAGCTGGACGAAATCCAGCTCGACAAACGCAAGAACCATACGATTGAAGTGGTGGTTGACCGCCTGCTGGTGAAGCCGGGAATTGAAAAGCGCCTGGAGCAGTCCGTGGCCACAGCCATGAAGCTGGGCAACGGACTGGTGCAGGTGGCGGTGGTGAATGGAGAGGAACATCTTTATTCCGCGCGGATGGCCTGCCCGGATTGCGGCATCAATATTCCGTCACTGGAGCCGCGCTCATTTTCGTTTAACAGCGTTTATGGCGCATGCCCGGAGTGCAACGGGTTGGGCAGCAAATATGATTTTGATCCCGCCAAGATCATTGTGGACTGGTCCAAGCCATTGCTGGATGGCGCGCTTGGCCCCGGTTCAGGCTCCACGTATCTGCAGCGGATGGTGGAGATTGTCGCCGCCGCGTACAAGCTCGAGTTGGCAACGCCATTCGAGAAATTTCCAGCAAAGATACAGAACCTGCTGCTCTATGGACCGGAAGCGAAAGAAGCGCCACGCCTTGGGTTTCGCGGGGTACTCGGCTTTCTGAAGCAGAACATGGAAGAGTCCACGTCAGAGAGCTATCGCGAATGGATGCTGGGTTACATGTCCGCCACGGCTTGCCCGGTTTGCCACGGCAAAAGGCTGCGTCCAGAGAGCATTGGCGTTAAGGTGAATGGGCTTTCCATCTCGGACTTTACGGCGCTGCCGGTTTCCCGCGCCGTGGATGTGGCTGGAAAAATCACGCTCAATGATCGCGAGCGGTTGATTGCCGGCCGCGTGTTGCATGAGATTGCGGAGCGGCTGCAGTTTCTGCATGCCGTGGGGCTGGGCTATATATCACTGGACCGTTCGGCGGCCACTCTTTCCGGCGGTGAAGGCCAGCGCATCCGCCTGGCGACGCAGATTGGATCAAAGCTGCGCGGCGTGCTCTATGTGCTGGACGAGCCTTCCATCGGCTTGCACCATCGTGACAATAACCGGCTGCTGCTGGCGTTGGAGCACCTGCGCGATCTGGGCAACACCGTGCTTGTGGTGGAGCATGACGAAGAAACGATTCGCCGCGCCGATTACGTAATTGATCTGGGCCCCGGCGCCGGATTGCACGGAGGCGGCGTGGTGGCCTCCGGCACGCCACGGCAGATCGTGGAGCAGACGGCATCACTCACTGGACAGTACATTTCCGGCGCAAAGAGCATTGCGGCGCGATTTGAGCCGCGCGCGACCAACGGCAAAGCGGTTACCGTGCTGGGCGCACGGGCCAATAATCTGCGCAACGTTGACGTTACGTTTCCGCTGGGCGTCATCACCGTGGTTACAGGCGTCTCCGGGTCGGGAAAATCCACGCTGGTGAATGACATCCTGTACAAGGCGCTGGCCAAACAGCTCTATCGGTCACGCGAGGAACCCGGCGCTCACAAAGCCATTTCCGGCGCGGAGCATATTGATAAAGTCATCCGCATCGATCAATCGCCCATTGGCCGGACGCCGCGCAGCAATCCGGCAACATACACCGGGGTCTTCACGCATATCCGGGACCTCTACGCCATGCTGCCGGAATCACGCCAGCGGGGTTACAAGGCCGGACGGTTTTCATTCAACGTCTCTGGCGGCCGCTGCGAACATTGCCAGGGTGAAGGCGAGCGGCGCATTGAGATGAACTTTATGCCGGACGTTTACGTCCTGTGCGAGGTCTGCGGCGGCAAGCGCTATAACCATGAGACTCTGGCAGTGCGATTTAAAGACAAGTCGATTGCCGATCTGCTGGAGACCTCCGTCGCAGACGCGCTGCCAATCCTCGAAGACATCCCCCAGATCCGGCAGAAGCTGCAGACGCTGGAAGACGTTGGCCTGGGCTATATCAAGCTGGGCCAGTCCGCGGTAACACTTTCCGGCGGAGAAGCCCAGCGGATGAAGCTGGCCAAGGAGCTTTCCAAGCGACAGACCGGCCGCACACTCTATCTGCTGGACGAGCCAACAACCGGTCTCCACTTTGAGGATGTGAGCAAGCTGCTGGAGGTAATCCACCGCCTTACCGATTTGGGAAACTCCGTCGTCATCATTGAACATAACCTTGATGTGATTCGGAATGGCGACTGGATTATTGACCTTGGACCCGAGGGCGGAGAGGACGGCGGAAGGCTGGTGGCGCAGGGAACGCCGGACCAGGTTTCGAAAATTAAGAAATCTTATACGGGGCAGGCGCTAATGGAATATCTGAACAGATCTGCTAAGTGATTTATTTTGATTAACTTGCTCTACGTTGTTCCAGATTCGTAATAAACAGGAATTTTTGTATGACTATTCATTTCGTAAAGTACATTGCTCTCAACCTTCTCCTTATACCTGGGCACAATTGAGGGGTAGCGACTTTGGCTTCCAATGCTTCAACGCTACCCCTTTAGTCTTTTCTCAGGAAGACTCCGCATGGTGTAAATTGTTTTTTGGGGCTTGCGCCCTCACGCTGTGTATCCCGTTGATCCCATTTCGGAACCGGAAGCGGTTGCTCCTTTACCGGGACCGCCCGCACATCCCATTGCCGTAGCGCCGCCGAGTGAGTTGCCGGACCGGGCAGATTCTGTTGTCGACCTGCTGGACGCGACCCTGGCGTTGGCAGCATCTTTCTTTTTTCTGATTGGCGCAGCCACCATTTTTTCAATCATTGCCCAGCACACCCATGCCCTGAAGGGAAAAGCCCTGGAAGATGCTTTTACCCATAACGTATTTTTTATCGTGCCGCTGCAGTTGGTGGTCTATGTGGCCACGACCGGCTTTATGGCCCTGCTGGTCTGGGCCCGACACCGGACTTCTCTGCCGCAGGCAATTCGCTGGAACGCACCTGATGGAAGACGCGCACTGAACGCCGTGATGGTGGGCGCTGCGTTGGCCCTGGTTTCCGATGCCGGGGAAATCGTGCTGCATCGCTGGATCCCCAAATCACTTCCCATTACGGACTATTTCCATGATCGCCCCTCGGCCCTGCTGTTGGCTGGCTTTGCGGTCCTGGTAGCTCCCCTGATGGAAGAGATTTTCTTTCGCGGCTTTCTTTATCCGGGGCTGGCGCGCTGGACAGGCGCGGTTCCGTCAATCCTGATCACTGCTTCGGCGTTTACCTTGCTGCATGGCTCGCAGTTGAGCTTTTCATGGGCGCCTTTGCTCTTGATTTTTGTGGTGGGCCTGGCGCTCACGGTGGCCCGTGCGACCACCAAATCCGTGGCCACCTGCGTCATTATTCATATGGCTTACAATTTTGCCTTGATGGCGCAGACCTTTATCTTTACGCACGGTTTCCGGCAGTTGCAGGGAGATTAAAAAGACGCAATCAGCAGAGAGCTGATAAAGTTTATCCTGCATCCATGGCTTCCGCGCGCGACCAACTTCTTGAACTGCTGGCAACCAACTCTTTCCGTTTGGGCGAGTTCACTCTTTCCTCGGGCGGCAAGAGCGATTATTACATCGATTGCCGCACTACCACGCTCCACGCCCACGGCGCGGAACTTACCGGACGTGTCTTTCTGGAGCTGATGCAACAGCATGGATGGCGGCCGCAGGCCGTCGGCGGATTGACCATGGGCGCTGATCCG